>RFZT01000140.1 GCA_009920585.1 bacterium | reverse complement strand
TCGGCGGCAAGTATGACATGAGCTGGCGTATCGCCAATGTTGTTAAGGGTGATATTCAAGGACTCCGTTGATCCGGCAGTCACGTCGCCCAGATCGAGGGTGGGAGCCTCCCAAGAGAGGACTGGTGGCGGCATAGGGAGTTGGATTTTGACCGCCCGTTCACCAGCGCCATCGGAGAGAAGGAGGGAGGCGAATTTGTCAGTAAAAAAACCGGGCTGGATTTTCAATTCGATTTCGGAAACGCCATTCGGAGGAAGCACAATGCGGTCGCAAGCTTCCAATGGCAATTGGGCTTGAATCGACAAGGGCAGAGGTTCGGCGGTTTTGTTCGAGACTTTGATCCGAAGCAGTGAAGGCTCGTTAGACTGAGCGAAAGCGGCTTTATCTGGGGCTTCAAATCGATGCTCACCGATGCCATGTATGAGAGTGGACGCAGGTGGTGCGGCTGCGGTTTCAAAGCTGATTTTTCCAGTTTGGCTATCAGGAGTTTTAGGGGCGAAGGTGACTGCGAAGGTTTTTGATTTTCCGCTTGCGAGTTCAAATTCGGGGGAGCCTGCTATTGACCATGGGTCGGCTGTTGTCACGCGACCCTGCAGCACGCTACCCCCGGAGTTCCTCACCACTACTGGGAGGGTGGCTGATTCGCCAATGAAGACCGGATCGAAATCCAGAACCTCGGGCGAAATATCCATGCGGGGAGGAGGTTCCGTGATTTGGATGCGGGCCGTTTTGGTGGTCCAGCATTTTTTCGGTCCGGTTTTGATTTTGAATTTGAAGGAATCCGCGCTTTGACCCTTCTCTCCGCGATGTGTGTAGAGGATGGTTACTACCCCCTTCGAGTTTCTGACAATTTCCGAGATGGCGCCAAAGCGTGGCTGTGTGAGTATTTTGAACTGGACATCGTAGCCGTCGGATGGGATGGCCCGCAGGGTAACCTGTTTGGTCTCGCCCCGATGGATTACCAATCTCGCGTCGTATCCAACCGAGGGTTCGACGGGGGGTTCCTTGTCCGCTTTGGGAGGCGCTGCATGGAGCGCTGAAACCGCCAGACATAGCATAGCCGCAGCAATGGCGATGGGGCCTAGTATAGGTTTGGCTGAAAGAGGGGCGCGGGAGTCTCGCAATAAAAGGTAATCAAAAAAACGAATCATCAACTATGGCAGCTCGGATAATTATGTCAGATAAACTCTTGGAAAATCCGCGCGACTGGTGGGATCATCTCGGGGCAGGTTCCACGGTGCCATTCTGACGAACGATCAGGTTGCCGCACCCGTGCCCATTTCCGATTTCAATGAACCATGGCATTTGTGGCCACTGGTTCGCTTTGTTCGGTTGGTTGGAGAAAGGGGTGGGGAGGTAGTGAATGAGGGGGCGCTGAGCTTCGGGTTCCGAACGGAAAAGACGACGAAGCGTGGGGCATTCCCAATTTTTCTCACTCAAGCCTAAATCTTTTTTAGTCTTCTCCAGCCACCATTTTTGTTCCGCTATGGAGCCAAGGGGTGTCTCCTTCGGAACTTGTGGCCAGCCTTCCAAGGCGTAGGTGTCAAATAGGACGCGAAGGTTTTTAAGGTTTGACATGCACGCTACTTTCTCCGCGCGTGGTGTCGCCTTCTCCAACGCCGGATATACTGTTGCAACGAGAATCAAAATGATGACTATCGAGGCCATCAACTCAAGGAGGGTGAATGCCCTATCAGCCCGATTGCTCATCATGGTGCCTGAGCGGTGCGTTATGGGGCGACGGTGGTGTATATGTTGACCGAGGGTGGAGTTACAGTGCTCGGTTCAAAAGCTGCTGCTGTGTTTGAAAGTCTAACGCCACTGATCGCAATGTCCTTATATGATTTTGCAAGGACCGGAGTATTGGCGTTAGGTATAGGTAGAACTCTTGTGAAATCAAGGTGTTGAAAGGAAGCTTTTCCGGAGCCGCTAAATTTTTGATTGGGAAAATCGTTGGATGTTTTGCAAATAGCACTACCACTGCAATAGCCTCCGTCAAAATATTCTACGCTTAGAGTTTCAGCAATGGTCGTTAGGGTATATGTATTTTCTCCCTGCCCTGCCGAGCCTGTTTGAAATGTCACGGTAATCTCGTTTGAGCTTGGGTTTACAACACCGCTGGAATTGCCAATGTAAGTGTCACCCTCGTTGTAAATGGTGGCTACTCCACTCGATGCGGAAGAACTTGAGGTGCTGAATTGGAGGGTTCCAATCAAATCTTCCGCACGCAGGACGGCGGAAAAGGTGCCATCATTCGGGAAGTAGGTGCCGTTGCTAAACGGTCCACCGGGCTTGCCGCCGAAGGCTTGGGCATCGTTCAGCATAAATGGGCTGGCTGCGAGCAACGCTAGCAGAGCAAAGCGGGAAGGGATCGTGCGAGAGGAGGATTTCATAGGCAATGTGAATAACTCAAAAAACACTCTGGGTGTCAAGACGAACAGGGTGGCGTTTTTTAGATCGTTGTTAAATCAATCCAGTCGTTGAGGGGGGCATGCAACATCTACCCCGCTGCGGAGTCATGTTCGAGGGAGTGGAGGAGGAGTTGCATACGGGCTTTGATGTCGAGTTCCTCCAGAAGGGCGCGGCGGGACTGAGGGTCGGTGAGGATGGAGGAAATCACATCCGTGAAGGCGCTGTCGCTGGCGGGGGCCGAAAGATGTTTTTTTAAATAGTGGAGGGTATCGGTCTCCTTGTCGAAGGCTCTGCAGCAGACCTCACCGATTTTTTTACGAAGTGGAGCCAAGGAGGGGTCATCATCTTGGGATTCGGAAAGGATGGAGAGCGAGGTTTGCGGGTAAGGTTCCATTGTGAGGACGTCGAACTTGACGCGATGGACGCCTTGCAGGATCAGGTTCGAGGTGGCGTCTTCGTTTGTGACTGCGGCGCGGATGACGCCGAGGCTCCCGATGTCGGCGATAGTGCCGTCATCTGCCGCGTGAGCTATAGCAAACATGCGGTTTCCCGCGAGGGCGTGGTTGCACATGACGCGATAGCGCTCCTCAAAAATATGGAGCGGCAACATCGCGCTCGGAAATAGGGACGTCCACGGAAGGATCATAACACCGGTGGTGTCGGGGAAGTCAGGCAACTCACTCATGCCGAAATATACGCTTCAAACGGAACCGCGGATGTGTTTTTCGGGGGTGCCCCAGAGTACGCGAAAAGGGAAACTACAGGCGGTCGATGAGCTTTTGGTGGATGCCGTCGAACCCGCCGTTGCTGAAGACGGCGACGATGTCGCCTTCTTTCGCGAGGGGCTTGAGTTTTTCGATGATGGAATCCGCTGTTGGCTCGTAGAACGCGTGTTTACCGGAAGCCGCAATGTCGGCTACGACGCGTTCGGGGTTGAGGCGCTCGTTTTCTGGGAGTTGGTCGAGACGGGCGACTTGAGCGATGAACACGCCATCGGCTTCCGCAAAGGCGGCGGGAAGGTCGTTTTGAAAAATGGCGCGGCGGGTGGTATTCGAGCGGGGCTCGAAGAGGGCCCAGAGGCGGGCGTGGCCATAGCGTTTGCGCAGGCCAGCGAGTGTCTCGCGAATGGCTGTGGGATGGTGTCCGAAGTCGTCGATGATCGTGATGCCGCGCACGACACCGCGAACTTCCTGGCGGCGGCGAATGCCTTGGAAAGCGGCTAGGGCGGTGCGGATGGCCTCGGTCGGGATGCCGTAGTAGTGCGCGGCAGAGGCAGCCATGGCCGCGTTGCGGATATTGAAATCGCCGGAGAGAGGGACAAAAAAAGTTTCACCGAAGAGCTCGAATGAAGATCCCTCTGGGCTGTGGATGACATGGCGGATCTGGTTCGCGCAATTCTCCGAGAAGCCGACGCCAACGACAGGGGCGTGGCATTTTGCAGCGACATCGATGGAGTTGGCATCGTCCCCGTTGATGAGCACCATTCCCTCCGAGGGTACGATGTTCAGGAGGCGGCGGAAGCTGGTCTTGATCTCCTCGAGGTTGCTGTAGATATCGGCGTGGTCGAACTCCACGTTGTTCACGATCACGAGCTCAGGAAGGTAGTGAATGAACTTCGATCGTTTGTCGAAGAAGGCCGTGTCGTATTCATCACCTTCGATAATGAAATGCTTGGAGTCGCGCAGGCAGGCGCCTTGGCCGAGATTTGAGGGGATGCCGCCGATCAGGTATCCTGGCGCTTCTCCAGCGGATTCAAATATCCAAGCCAGCAGTGAGGTGGTGGTCGTTTTGCCATGCGTGCCGGTGACGACGAGATTATGGCGTCCACGGAGGAAAAACTGCTTCAGCGTTTCAGGAAGGGAAAGGTAGAGGAGTTTGCGATTGAGAACCGCTTCTACTGCGGGGTTTCCACGCGACATCGCGTTGCCGATGACAATGAGATCGGCGGAGGGAATATCCTCCGGACGAAAACCAGAGGTGATTTCGACGCCTTTGGATTCCAGAAAGGTGGACATCGGGGGGTAGACATTTTCGTCTTGTCCGGTGACCTTAAATCCGCGGTCGCGCATGGCGGCAGCGATCGAGCCCATCGCCGTGCCGCAGATGCCAAGGAAGTGGATGTGTTGCGGGCTTGGGCTCATAGGGATTTTTCGGCGTTACTCCTCATTTGTTCGCGGCGGGCCGTTGCCATTAATAAACGTCCTTGCGGTAACGTTTTTCTTTTTTGAGGGCGTCGATGTATTCGCGGGCTTCATCCACCGATTTGCCGCCGTTTTGTTCGACGATCGTGTGGAGGGCGGCATCGACATCTTTGGCCATGTTTTTGGCATCACCGCAAACGTAGAAATAAGCGCCCTTTTCAAGCCACTCGAAGAGTTCCTTGCCATGCTCGATCATGCGGTTTTGCACATAGATCTTCTGAGCCTGATCGCGGGAGAAGGCGGTGGTGAACTTTTGAAGGAGTCCGCTGGAAACGGCAGCTTCGAATTCCTGTTGGTAGAGGAAATCAGTAGCGGCGCGCTGCTCTCCGAAGAAAAGCCAGTTCGGGCCTTTAGCTCCAGTGGCTTGACGTTCTTGGATGAAGGCGCGGAAGGGAGCGATGCCTGTTCCTGGGCCGACCATGATGACGGGAGCGTCGGTGTTTTCTGGAACGCGGAAATGTTTCGCCGAATGAACAAACACAGGAACGCCGCTGGCGGAGCGCTCAGAGAGGAAGGTAGAGCAAACGCCTTCACGCTGGCGCTGGCTATGCTCGACCTTGTAGCGGACGACCGCAACCGTGAGGTGGACAGATTCGCCCACAGCGCGCTGCGACGAGGCGATCGAGTAGAGACGTGGTTGCAGTTTGCGGAGGACTTTCACGAATTCCTCGGGAGTGAAGCGGGCCGCAGAGAATTCCTCCAAGACGTCGAGCACATCGCGACCCCAGAGGAAATTTTCTAAAGAACCTTTTTCTTCGGGTTTGAGGAAGACGGCTTGAAGGAGTTGCTTGGAGGGTTCGGTGAGTATGTAGCTCGTGGTGAGTGCGGCGCGAAGCGTAGCAGGCGTTCCGTCCGCAGTAGTCACTTGCTCCTCGCCGGTGAAGCCGAGGTTTTTCAAGACCAAGTCAACCAGGGGGGACGTGTTCGATGGGAATACGCCAAGGGAGTCGCCTACCTCGTATTTGAGGCCTGAGCCTGCGAGTGAAATTTCAAAATGACGTGTATCCTTGTTCGACCCTTCGCCCGTTAACTTTTGATTGACAGACAACACAGCCGGAAAGGGGTTCTTACGAGAAAAGCCTGATTCCGATGAAGACATAAGCTGGGTAGTAAAAATAAGGATGGGCGATCGTGCAAGGCGGGATTCGCGTGTTTGAGATGCGAAGATAGGATGATTGACCACAGAGGACACAGAGGACACAGAGGATGAGAGGCTTGCGTTCTTGAGGGGGCGGAGGTTTTTTCTCCAAAAAACGCTTTAGGCCGGGGGGGCTTGTGGAAAAAGCGGCTTATTTGCCGATGCAAAAGCGGCTGAAGATTCCGCCCAGAATTTCCTCGGTGTCCGTGGCGCCGACGATGCGACCGAGTGAGTCGAGCGCGGCGCGGAGTTCCACGGCGCTGAGCTCTGGCGGGGCATTCGTGCTCACGAGTGCGGCGGCGGCCTGCAGCGCGCGTTGATCGCCGCCAGCGAGTCGCCGGCGGCGAGTTGTCCGATGCCCGTGGCTTGGATCATTGCATCAACGAGGGCGGGGAGGCCCTCGCCGGTTTTTGAGGAAATGCCGCAGGCGTGCGCGGGGATGGACGCGGCGGGGCTGAGAAGGTCGATTTTGTTTGCGACGAGGATTTCCTTTTCGTGAAGGCTGGGTGAGGGGGCTGGCGAAGTTGCATCCACGATGTGGAGAACAAGGTCGGCATTCTCGATAGCGCGGCCGGATCGGGCGACTCCCTCACGTTCGACGGGATCCAGTGTTTCCCGTAAGCCCGCCGTATCAGTGAGGCGGAAAAGGATGCCGCGCAGGCAGGCGGTCTCCTCAATCGTGTCGCGGGTCGTACCCGGTTGTTCGTTCACGATGGCGCGCTCCATGCCGAGGAGTCGGTTGAGAAGGCTGGATTTGCCAGCGTTCG
>RFZT01000139.1 GCA_009920585.1 bacterium | reverse complement strand
GCGAAATGTGGCGCCATTATTTGGAAAACCATGGCCGGTCGCACATTTGAGCGCGAAGAAGTGCAGTCCATCCTTGAGCTTGGTCGCATCGGCCCGCTCGAAGGCTTTCGCAGTAAGCTGGGTCGTCCCTTTGCCGCCGTTGTGAAACTCGACGCCGAAGGCAAACAATCTTTCGACTTCGGGGATAGCGCAGATTCCATCGCGAATCTGAATTTCGCCGAACTCCCAACGATTGGTTCATGTCCGTCCTGCAATTCGGGAACGATTCACGACAGTGGAACGGCATGGGTTTGCTCGAATACGAGTGCCTGCAAGTTCCGCATGGGAAAAACACTTTGCCAAAAGGAAATCCCGCGCGAGCAAGTCGAAAAGCTCATCACCGACGGCAAGACCGATCTCATCCACCGCTTCATCTCGAAAAAAGGCCGACCATTTTCCGCATTCCTCAAGCTGGAAAAGGATAAAGTCAGCTTCGAGTTTGAGGAGCGCGAACGTAAGCCCGCCGCAGCCAAAAAAACGGCCGCGCGCGCTACCAAAACGCCTAAGGTCACCAAGTCTCCACGGACCAAAAAGGCCGCTGCGGCCGCGTAATCGAACATCGACGGGGCAGCGCTCGCATTTGCATTTGCATTTCCGCGTGCGTGCGCTCAAACTGAGCGTCGTTTTCTAGATTTTATTATGAGCCAAGCTAATTCTCTCGATCAACTCAAGCAATTCACCACCGTTGTCGCCGATACCGGGGATTTCGAAAGCATCCGCGCCTACACGCCACAGGATGCGACGACGAATCCCACGTTGATCTACAAGGCTGTTCAACAAGCGGAATATAAGCCTCTCCTCGAGAAAGTCGTGGCCGATAATCGCTCTAGCACGCTCACCGGTGGCGCGCTCCACCGCAAGGTCATCGACGATCTTCTCATCGCGTTCGGCCGCGAAATCCTCTCGATCGTTCCAGGTCGTGTTTCCACCGAAGTCGATGCCCGACTTTCTTTTGATATTGAAGGAACAGTCGAAAAGGCCCGTTACCTCATCGGTCTCTATGAGAAGCAGGGAACGCCCCGTGAGCGTGTGCTCATCAAGATCGCCTCGACATGGGAAGGTGCTCAAGCCGCTGCGGTCTGCCAAAAAGAAGGCATTAATTGCAATCTCACGCTCCTCTTCGCGCTCCCACAGGCCATCGCCTGCGCGCAAGCCAACGCCCGCCTCATCTCACCGTTCGTTGGTCGCATTTACGATTACTACAAATCCACCACCGGCAAAGAATACGTCGGTGCGGAGGATCCCGGCGTCCAGTCCGTCCAAAAAATCTACAACTACTACAAAAAGTTCGGCTACCAAACGCAAGTGATGGGCGCCAGCTTCCGAAACGTCAGCCAGATCACGGAACTCGCTGGTTGCGACCTGCTGACGATCAGCCCCGATCTTCTCAAGAATCTTCAGGACTCCACCGCACCGCTCACTCGCAAGCTGGATCCCGCTCAGGCGGTGAGCGCCAACATCGAAAAAATCGATCTCGACGAAAAGACCTTCCGCTGGATGCTCAACGAGGACGCCATGGCTACCGACAAGCTCGCTGACGGCATTCGGAAGTTTGCGGCGGATATCGTTCAATCGTCGCCAAAAGCTTCTAGAGCCAGGCACCCCAAAAAAATGAAATCGAAATACGTTCTTGTCCTTTTAGCCGTTTTTCTGGCGGCCACACCCCTTCGCGCCACCACGCGCGCCACGGACTACCCCGGCTCGGTTTCCATCCTCCTCGGTCTCGAAAATGTGAGCGAGGATCTCGCCCTCACTCCAAAGCAAAAATCGCGCCTCAACGCGCTGCGTACGGAGCTGCGTTCGAAGTCCCGCGAGCTTGTCAAAAAAGGAGCCACGGCTCCCGACGCGTGTCTGGCGGCGGATCAGAAGCTTTTCGCGCTCATCGACAGCAACAATGCCTGCGCCCTCGCCGTCCTCACGCCAGAGCAATCCGCGCGCTTTCACGAGATCCAAAATCAAGCCCTCGGCTACACGATGCTGGTCTCACCCAAAGTGCAAAAGAAACTCGCCCTTAGCGCCAAGCAGGTCATCTCGATTGAGACAATTCGAATCAAGGGCTTGGATTTTGTTGCTGAGACGAATCGCGCCTTCGACGAAGGCAAGATTCCCCAAGCCAAGCGCATCCATCTCCTCCGTGACTATCGCACCGATCAGGCTGAAGATTTCAAAGCCGTCCTGACCCCCGCCCAGCGCAAGGCCTTCAGCGTTCTTGGCGGCGTGCCTCTGATTTCTGCTTTCTGGCCACCTCGAGGGCATTTTCTATTAAATCCTCCTCGGCGCTCAGCGTGATATTTTTCATAGCACGAAAGTAGTGTGCACAAAAATCGCGTCAATCGAGTCCTCTCCAATAAATCGATGCGCCAAGCCAGCTCGGACGGACGATTTCTCGCGATCGTCATCCAGTTGCTGGAATTGTTTCAAAAATTCGGCGCCGTAGGCGTGTTGCAGTATTGACTTTGAGAGGGGCTGGGTAAAAATTCCCACTACGCATGTCGCCCCGCCCAATCTCAATCCTCGCGTTGAACTTCGTTTTCGCAGCCGGGTTTTCTGCCACGGCGCTGGCCCAGAAAGTCGAAATCGGCAATCTCGCCTACGAGAAAAACCCACCTTATCCCGAGGCGCAGAATCCCCAGTTGCCGCTCGAGGTCTACGACGACGCGTTTGCCGAAATCCTCGGCAATCAGCCGCAGCTCATCCATCTCGCAGATGGATTTGGCTTCACCGAGGGGCCGGTTTATTTGCAGGTAAAAAACTCGGACGCCGGCTATCTCGTCTTCACCGACCAGATCAACGACAACATCAACCTCATCCGCTGGCACGGCCTCACGCCCTACAACACGATCACGCCGGCCTCTTGGGACGCTCCAGTGATTTTCCGCCATCCTTCGAGCATCGCCGACGGTCAGACTGCCGACCTCGAGTCCCGCCTGCTCACCGCCGAAACCACCGGTCGCCGCGTCTCGATCACGCACCTCGACGGCCATGTCGAGACGCTTGCGGGTTCGTTTGAAGGCAAGCCGCTGAATTCGCCGAACGACCTCGTTGTGAAATCCGACGGCTCGGTGTGGTTCACCGACCCAAGCTACGGCTCGCTGCAATTTCCTCAGGCGGCCGAATTGCCAAACAATGTCTATCGCTGGGATCCGCAATCGAAAAAACTCAGCGTCGTCACGGGCGACCTGCAAATGCCGAACGGCATCGCGTTTTCGCCTGACGAGAAGACGCTCTACATCATCGACAGCGGCGCGATCCAGGCGCCGCGCACCTATTATTTCAACAAGCCGCACACGATCTATGCGTTCGATGTCGCGCCGGACGGCAAGACGGTTTCGAACCAGCGCGAATTCGCGGTCGTCTCGCCTGGATTCCCAGATGGCATGCGGCTCGACGAGCGGGGCAATGTCTACTCCGGCGCACTCGACGGCATCCATATTTTCAACCCGAAAGGCAAGTTGATCGGCAAAATCAAACTCCCGAAGCAGACCGCGAACCTCACCTTCGGCGGACGCGATAACAACATCCTCTTCATCTGCTCGTCCGACTCGGTTTGGGCGATCAAACTCAACACCAAAGGCGCGAAACCCGTGCCCCAAATCGACCGGTAAAATCCCATGGCAAACGACTACGACATCATCATCATCGGTAGCGGCGCGGGCGGGGGCACATTGGCCCGTCACCTGGCACCCTCCGGAAAACGCATCCTCATCCTCGAACGCGGCGGCTGGCTCCCGCGCGAGCCGGAGAACTGGTCCGCATCGGAAGTCTTCATCGCAAACCGCTACACCTCGAAGGACACCTGGCGCGACAAGCACGGCAAGGCATTCCAACCCGGCGTCCACTACTTCGTCGGTGGCGCGACAAAGCTTTACGGCGCGGCCCTCTACCGTCTGCGCAAGGAGGATTTCGGCGTCCTGAAACACCAGGATGGCATCTCGCCTGCATGGCCACTGGGCTACGAAGATTTCGAATCCTACTACACTAAGGCAGAGCGCATGTATCATGTCCACGGTGCACGCGGTGAGGACCCCACCGAGCCGCCATGCAGCGATCCCTATCCCTTCCCTGCTGTCTCCCACGAACCGCGTATCCAGCAACTCTCTGACGACCTCAAACGCGCAGGCTACCATCCCTTCCACTCGCCCTGCGGCATCATGCTCAATGAGGCGAACAGGCCTTACAGCCCATGCGTGCGCTGCGAGGATTGCGATGGATTTCCCTGCCTCGTCCAGGCGAAGTCGGATGCCGAGGTCTTGGGCGTGCGTCCCGCGCTCGAGCACTCGAATGTCACCCTCCTCACAAACTCCCAGGTGCTCAAACTCAACACCAACGCCGCCGGCAATTCGGTGAGCGAAGTCGTGGTCGATCGCGACGGAAAAACCGAGACCTTCCGCGCCAGCATCGTCGTCGTTTCCGCAGGAGCGGCGAATTCCGCCCGCCTGCTCCTCATGTCGGCGAATGACAAACACCCAAATGGCCTTGCCAACGGCTCCGACCAAGTCGGCCGGAACTACATGTATCGACGAAATACCAGAAGACACTTGGGCTAAATGATTTTTATTTCGGCATGAAGGACTTTGAGTTTCCGATGGGGAACATCCAAATGGTCGGAAAATCCCAAGGCCCGATGTATAAAGGCGAGAAGCCGATCGAAGCCGGGCTCGCGCCAATGTTCACGCTCGATTTTGTTGCGAGGCACGCCGTCGATTTTTGGCTCTCCACCGAGGATCTTCCCTCGCCCCACAACCGCGTCATGATCAACCGCGAAGGCCAAATCACGCTCAGCTACACGCCGAACAACCAAGTCGCCAAAGAACGCCTCTATTCCAAGCTCAAGTCGATGCTCAACCACCTCGGCATGCACGAGCACCTCATCCCGCGAAATCTCTACATGAAAAACGAGATAGACATCGGCGGGGTAGCCCACCAGTCGGGCACCTGCCGCTTCGGCACCGATTCCGCCACCTCCGTGCTCGATACGAATTGTAAGGCCCACGAACTCGACAATCTCTATGTCGTGGACACCTCGTTCTTCCCGAGCATCGGCGCGGTGAACCCCGCCTTGACGGCGATGGCGAATGCCCTTCGTGTCGGCGATCACCTTCTCGAGCGCCTTAAATAAAAGCGCTGGAGAACAAAATGGCGGCTCAAACCGAGGAGAAAGTTGTGCTCCGAACTGAAGTTGCGGCGGTCTACGGGGCTGGCGTGGCGCAGGGCATCGCCCTCGTCACCTTCCCGGCGGCCGGCGCCATCTTCACAAGCCCCCTCCACTACGGACTCACCAGCACGGAATACGGTGCACTTTTCGTTCCGCAGGCCGTGATGGCCGTGGCCAGCTCGCTCTTGGCTTCCAAGCTCACAAGACGATGGGGGACGAAGAGGGTTTTCCAAGGCGGGTTGGCGGCGAACATTCTCTCGATGGGGCTCCTGATCGCGAGTCAATTTATCGCAAGTCAGCACGCAGCCGCCTACGCCACGCTGCTTCTGGCGACGACTTTCATGGGACTGGCTTTTGGTCTCACCGTGCCAGTCATCAATACCTGCGCCGCGGAGTTTTTTCCTGCCAAGGCAGATCGCGCTGTTCTGGTCCTGAATACGCTACTTGGTCTTGGTACAGCCCTCGCGCCAGCCTTCGTGGCCGTCTTTGTTGGCCTCGGTTTCTGGTGGGGGTTGCCCGTGCTAGTAGCGGCGCTGTGTGCCACTCTGTTGGCTTTCACCCTCCCGCTTGCTCTTAAAAGCGGCGCTGTGTCCGCGACTGCGACCAAAAGCAAAATGCCCGCTGTTTTTCCCGCCTTCGCTGCAGCCGCACTCCTCTACGGCATTTGCGAAACCATGAATGGCAACTGGGCGTCAATCATGATGTCCACCAAGCTGGACAACGATGCAGCGACGGCCTCACTCGCATTGACATTTTTTTGGGGAATGGTCACGTGCGGGCGCCTCCTCTTTGCTACGATCGAGCGATGGTTCCCCGCGCGATGGACCTTCGTCGTACTCCCGGCCGCGATCACGGTGTCATTTCTACTCACACCCCGAGTTCCCTCGCAGGCCGCCGGGCTCGGACTGGCCTCGTTCGCTTTTGCGGGGCTGGCTTGCTCGGCCATGCTGCCGCTCATTATTAGCTTCGGTCAAAAGCAAATGCCCGCGATCGCGGCATCCGTCTCTGGCGGCATGATTGCCTTTTATCAGCTCGGCTACGGGCTCTCGGCCTTCGGGGTCGGCCCACTCGAAAGCCTTGCGGGTTTCGGGCTGAAGGAGATTTTTGCTTGGACAGCCATTCCCGCCCTGGCCCTCGCCGTCCTTGCGGTTTTCTTGAATCGCCAGCAAAACACGACATTGACTTAATCGGCGGCTAGCCCTCATCTAAAAACCATGTTCACCGATCCCGAGTCCCTCCGCATCGAAGCCCGCGACGCCAACAAGGAGGATTGGCATCTCTGGGGACCGTATTTGAGCGATCGCCAGTGGGGCACGGTTCGCGAAGATTAC
>RFZT01000138.1 GCA_009920585.1 bacterium | reverse complement strand
CATAGTTTGTGTTGGTTCCAGAATAGCTACGAACAAGATAATACCTATTCGTCATCATAACGGAGTTGGGGACAGCATTATTGGTGCAAGCATATCCAAACTCCTCAAAAGGCTGGTTCGTTTTGCCAGTGGCGAGAATGCCGTAAAGGTTGGTCGAGGTTGCAACAAACGGTATCGTGCAGGTCGTGTTGCCTCCGGTCGTCGTGTAGCTGACCTGCTGGTCTGAGATAGCGCGGCGGAGGTCGTTAGCGATGATGTTGAGTCCGACTCGAGCAGTTTGAGCTGCCTCAATCCGCTTGTTGCCAATCTCCCAGAGCGAAATCGTGCCTCCGAGCAGCGAAAACATCATGGTCATGAGCATGGAGAGGATCGCCATCGCGACCAAAAGCTCAAGGAGGCTAAATCCCCTCAAAAACCGAACCAGATGCGTGCGTGAGTGCTTCATTTGGAAATGGTGTATGAGAACTCGCGAATGGTTGCGTTTGCGCTGGTGGCGTGGGGCGGCCACTTAAAAACCATCTTAACATCATAGGCCGAGGAAGTGGTCGTGCTTGCATTAGCAGTATAAGTCATATTCACGCTAGACCCTGCGCTATCCGTCTGCTCGCCGAATTCATTAAAATAAAAAGGGGGGGCGTTATTTGTTATACCGATATAAAGATTCGTGATCGGAAAATTGCTGTAGGTAATCGAGGTGTTTGTTGGCACAACCTGCCAGATCCCCTCTATCGAGGAGGCGATATGGATGGCATTGTTTTCGTTCGACACGCTGCGCACGGAATTCATCCCCACCGGCAGGAGACCCACAATGGCTACGATGCAAAAGGAAAAGATGCCCAAGGCAATAACCACTTCAATGAGGCTGAACCCGGCGTTGGAGGTATTGTTGCGTGCCATCATGGTTTGTAACTTTCCGGGGCCCGCATGCGAATGCGGCCGACGATGCCATCGGTTTCCACAAAGTAATATTGGTTCGTGCTGGTCAAGGTCACCTCGCCATTCGTTTCCGCGACGCCGCTGGCGATGCGGATGGCCGCATTGGTGAGGGTGGTTGTGGAGTTGCCCGAGGTGGCTGCCCCATCACTAGCGAACATGATCGCAGGGAGGTTGGATGTTGTTGTACTTGGTGAAATTATAAAACTATTTGTTGTGAAACCACTGGCGCTGGGGGTAATTAGCTTACCAGGAACAGGACTATCAGTAATGTCCTTTTTATTAATGGCACTGTAGTTACCAGAAAGAACCTCCATAAATACCGCTCCTTCCGGTAAAGACTCCCACTTTTTAGCAACAGTCCAATTTCCAGAACCTTTGTTAGAGTAAACGACAGACCAATAGCGAAACGGCATGCGCCCATTTGCGGAGTTCGTTTCAATAAGAAGCGCAGCTTTCGTATTCTTGCTGACCGCCAGTTGCCGCGCGAGACTGAGTCCGCTGGTGACCTGGGAAGCGGCCCCTTTGATGGCCGGCGACTTCATGCCCTTGAGTCCCAAACCGAGAAGCGCAGCCATCATGGAAATAATCGCCGCCACGACCAAGAGCTCGATAAGCGACATGCCTCGCCTGGACGCCAAACGCGCAGAAGGCCTCCTGAAGGGACTCAGCACGCCATTACCACAAGCGGTTTCTGGTTTGGTTAAATGAGGGTGAGCGTACAAAGCCATAATCAATCGAGCGGCAAAAAATTTAAAGATGAGAAGCCACGGATTCGAGTTCAATTTAGATAGGACCAAGCGAAAAATCCAGCGGATAAATGATCCCGTATGTTAGCCCTGCATGAGTGAGAGCAATCAACGATCTATAACCGAGAGTGTTGGGAACCGATACACAACTGCTTCTTTCCCTCTCCAACGTTGGAAAAAAAGCCGCTCTGAATCCGTTTCAGTTGCATCGGCGGTTGGATGAGGGCTTGCGATCCATTCCAGTCGTCCTACGGGCTCCCTTGTATTCTGCGCCCGATCCAGGCAAAATCGCAGCTCAGAATCCGATTTTCTTTTGGAGCCACACCTCCAGATCCTCGCGGCCAGTTTTCAGCAAAGTGCAAGAATGTATCGTGATGTGCCTTAAATCGTAATTTTTCAAGTGACCGTAGCGAGGTCACTTATTGGGTGCAGGACAAAAAAGTTAGCCCTCTCATTTGATGTGTGGGTTTTCCCATCATCTGGCCTTGAGTTGTTGAATGGCGTTGTTGGTTTTGGTTTCTTTCCATGCGTCGTGAAAGATTTGACCAAGGAACAAGTAGCTCAAAATCAAGATATTTCCGGCGCCGGTCTGACTCTAAAACATCCCGGACTGCTTGAATCGACGGTCGATGACAGTTTTGCAGCCGCATGGGGGTAATGCCAGCGATTTGATCGAACAAGGATTTGCGATTGAATTGATGAGATGATATTGAGCTCATACTTGATGGGCTGGTCTAGGAAATAGGCATTGCTCAAGCTAAAATAGAAGCACTGAAGAGATCGCTAACTTTTTTGTTTTGTCCCCTAGCGAATGGGTGGCTTGGAGCTTTGAGGTTTGTAAGTGATAGTGACGCTTCTTTTCTGCACGTTGTTCGAGCTTGTTCCGGTCGTGGAATCATAAAGCGAACGAGTGAAGTAGATGAGCGCAGAGCCAGTGGACTTCGGATCAAAATACGGATCCCCCGTTGGAACCTTGATATCGAGAGCGGCATCCCCGCTGGATGTGAGCCCGATGTCATGGTCAAGGAATTGGCCCCAACCGTAGATCCAATCGGAGAGGTTGCGATTATTGGGTTCCGTGGCGGTGAGTTCGCACAGGGAGTTGCTCACGAGTCTTGCGCTTGGCCGAGTTGCGCCTGCGGGAGTGGAAACGGAATCCCCATAGGCAGCAGGGGATATTCTCATTAAGTCCACACCGGCACTGCCCCAAGTCGGATGTGCAATGTTATTGCCCTTGCCATCAAGAGCTGGAGCAGTTCCTGAGGCGGGGGGCACTTTAATGAATGCGGCAGGGAGGGGGGAGGATTTTGGCTGCAAGGTGGCAAGCGTTGTGTCGTCGAAGAAAAAGACGTTGTCCTGAATTTTCGTGAGTGTCGTATTTCTCCGGATGATGTCGGCCAAGCGGGTGCGATCGATGGATTCGAGTTGGGGACCGCTGAAGACTTTTGCATACCAAAAGCGATCGCCATCGCGTAGGCGCTCAAATTGATCGGCGATGATGCGTTGAAATGTCGGTCCAACGCTGGATCCGGCGAGGTGATCTTCCGCGAGGCCTCCTACCCAAAGATCAATCGCGTTCACGCTACCATACAATGCGAGGAGCTTGGCCTGCACGGCTGGATTCAGGGTGATCTGAGCGAAACTGGTGACACGTGGAAGTCCATAGGCGGCTCGAGTCGTATTGTAGTCCGAAAGACCGTGGTCGCGGCCGCGTTGGATGTTGAGTGAAGCGAGGTCAAATCCACCAGCGCCGGGAGGGCCGAAGAGGAAGTTCCTCAATCCATTCACAAGTTGGGTATCCACTTCCTGAGCTTTATCCGTGGCAAGGTATTTGAGGAGGGGTGCTGGGCCGACTGCTTGAAGCACAGAGGGATTGAAAAAGGCTTCGGCTAGCTCGAGGGCCTCCTCGATCTCATTTCCATCGTTGTCTAAGAGTTCGACATCGTCATTGATGAGGGTATGGCCGATGCGATACGCACCCGTGGAGAACTCCGTAGCGATGCCGGGGTTCACATCGGGACGATAGCCCTCGTAGGGCCGAATGGCTTTTGTGCCGAGGAGCGCGGGGAGGAATTCCCGGTAGGTGATGACTTGAATTTCGGCGACCACGATTTTTCGTGTATTTTGGAAAATCTCCTCATCCGTCAGATTGGGATTCGCTGCGGATATCGCTTTAGCGATTTGGTTGTGCTCACGGAGGAAGAGAGTGTGAATGGCGCTCAGTTCCACATTTTCATTGGCCCTCACGTCACCGGAGAGAAACATCTGATTGTCTGGGAAAAAATGGGCGTCATTGGCATTCGCAAAGCCGGTTGTATTGAGTGGCATGAGGTCCGTGCCACTTGTCTTCAGGAGCCCACCTTGAAATGTTCGCAAGGCGGCGGCTCTCTCGGAGTCCGTGCCGTAGACGACAGAGCCATCAATGTAGGCCGAGATCTGATTCATATGCTGACGCGGATTGGGGGTGACGGCTTCGATGGTAAATGTGTTGTTACCCGGAGTGAGTGTTACCGGCAGGGTGAAGTCGCCGTTTCTATCTACCGAGACATTCTTGCCATTGATTTTAAAGCCAACCAAAGACGCGGCATAGACGTCGTGGGTGAGCTTTCCCTGGAGCGCGATCTTCGGCGTGCTCACAATGGTGCCGCTGCCGGGCTGCACCTGAACAAACGAATCCGAGATGGGTTGAGGTGGTCTGGGGGCAGTTGCCGCCAAGCGCGGAGCGGGCGCATTCCCGTCCGGTGTTCGGATTTTCCTCTCCGCAGCCCAACCATCGACCCCGGTATCGAAATTCACTTTCCACCACCACATATCGCCGGAACGCACAGGGCCCTCCGTGAGTGAACCCGTCGACTTAGGAAGCTGAGTACCACTGAGAGTGCCCCCGATGGGCGGTGTCGTCCAAACAGGCGTGGATTCACTGGTCTGAACGCGATCGCCGATCTGGAGTGGCGTTGGCGTTCCTGCAGCAGTGGCACGAGTCGCTGGTTGGCATGTGAGGATGAGCAAGGAGGCTAATGTTCCGAGGGCTTGTTTTTTCATATTATTCCGAGGGTTTTTTTGAGGGTGATAAGTTGGACGCAGACATGGTCGCGTCGTTCTGTTAAATTTGTGGCTCGCCCATGCTCGTTATATGACAAAAAATAAATTCTTTTTTTTGAGATGAGGAATTTTATGAAGGGTGCGATTTTTTTTGATGTGGCTGTCATATATTTACGCCTAAGTCACCACTAAATTCATGGATGAGCATCAACATCAGACTCCGCCAGGAGCTATGGATGAGGCCGAGTTGCACCAGCAACTTGAGCAACTCCATACGCTAAGTTATGGCTGGGCTTTGAATTGCTGCGGATCCAACCCGAACGATGCAGAGGATATTTTACAGACCGTTTACCAGAGGATATTTGAAGGTCGCGCGCGCTATCATGGGCGCTCGGCATTCAAAACATGGCTGTTTGCAGTCATCCGCTATACAGCCGCCGGTGAGCGCCGTCGCCGCTGGATCCGGCTTTTGCGCCTCGGGGGATACCAAAAGGAACATGAACGTGATTCTCAGCCACCCGATAGAGGCGAAGCCGTCGAAGCGGATGAGATGGCAGGGACTTTCCGTTCCGCATTGCAAAAACTCCCTCGAAGACAGAGTGAAGTTCTGCACCTTGTTTTTTATCAATCTCTCACCGTCGAAAATGCAGCCGTCGCGATGGGAGTTTCCGTGGGATCCGCTAGAACCCACTACGACAGAGGGAAACGTCGCCTGCGTGAAATCTTAAACGAAACCGGATTATTCGATGAATACAAACAACGACCCCATTCATAAAGCCTTTACTCGACTAAAAGAAATGGACGAGGCAAGAACGCCATCGCTGGATCGTGTGCTCCGCAGAGCCAGAGCCACAAAGGATAAGTCATTTTTTGAGTTTTTCCCATGGGGACGTTTAGTTGCAGGAATGGCTCTATTGACGGCGCTACTTTACTTCGGATCGCCATTCAAAAAAAGCACCGTGGACGTCGTTGATGAAACCGCGACATGGGCAGCGATCTCGAGTTGGTCTGCATCCACGGATGGCCTGATTGCAGATTCTAGTCAGTCGATTTCTTCCGCCACAGCCACGAATACAGACTCGTGGATTCAGGATGGCGATACACCCACAACTCAAAACCAATCACTATGAAACTCCCTCTCATTGCCCTCTTCGTTATTATCGGCTCGCAAGCATGGAGCCAGCAGCCTCCACCGCCCCCACCACAAGACGGGCCTCGCCCGCTATCTGGAAGCCCTGGAAGTGGCATAAAGTCAGAAAGTCTGTTCCCGCCCGAGCTTGTCATGCGCAATCAGAAGGCGATTGATCTAACCCTCGATCAGCAGGCTGCGATACGCGCTGAGATGGTAAAAACTCTTCCCCGCTTCACTGATCTGCAGTGGCAGCTCAGTTCGGAGGAGGAAACCCTCGATGCCTTCCTAAAGCTGTCTCGCCCAGATGAAAAAAATGTTCTTTTGCAGCTTGATAAGGTTCTAGCGATTGAAAATGAGATGAAGCACCTTCAGCTCGGAATGATGCTGAAAATGAAATTAATCCTTTCCCCTGATCAGCAAAATAGACTTCGAGAGTTGAGAAAGCAGGGGCAACGTCAGGGAATGCCTCCTCCCCCGCCTCGTCCAGAGGACCAATAAGCGCCAAAAGCTTAGCGGGTGATAGTCACCGGCGTGCCCATGGTCGTATTTTCGAAGAAAATCTTCACCATGCGCTCAGGCATGCGAATACAGCCATGGCTGTCTGGTACACCAGGGAGAAATCCTTGGTGCATGCCTACGCCGGTTTTACCCAAACGCATGAAGAATGGCATCGGCGCTCCGGC
>RFZT01000137.1 GCA_009920585.1 bacterium | reverse complement strand
TGGGGAGGGAAGTATTGGGGTAGTTTGAGTGGGTGGATTATCTGCATCGGCAATCTTTGCCGCTTCTGGGATGTCAGGGGTGGCTTTGACCTGTGCGGTTGAGGGTTCCGGCGAGGGATCACTTGCTGGTTTCGGGGTTGCTGTCGCTGTGGGTTCGTCGGGTATGGGGTTCGAAATGGAATTAATCTCTTCGCGCACTAGGAGAGGGGGAGATGGGGAGGGGATATTTGGAGCTGGCGTAGGTTGTTTTGCTGGTTTTTCAGACGGCTGAGAACTTGGCATCGTGGGTTGCGAAGGCATGCCGAGGTCGCGTAGGAGTGCGGCGTTGCTGTCTTCTTCAGCGATGTCCGTTTGGTTGGCGTAAAGATCGTTGCCTTTGAGAAGCTCGTTGCCGGTGGGCTCAAACGTCATTTCTGGAAGAGGGGACTCAAAGTCGATTTTCTGGATCTCTTCAATCAGAGGATTTTTCGGTTTCTTTTTTTTGCTTACACGAATGTAGCGCGGATCATTCCAACCCAAAAATCGGCTGGGATCATTGAACATCGGGGGGACTTTTTCTGGCGTGAATCGACGTGGGTCGTTCATCGCTCTGCGCATGTTTTCGCGCGAGACCTGCCATTCCTCGCCGGGTTTTATTTTGAGTATGGTATCACCGAGAACGGGGAGGATGCGAACGGCGAGGCCTTTGAATGGATTGCGAATGTTGGCGAGTGGATTCTCTGTTCGAAAAGTCTGGACGGCGCGGAAGCTGCCAGCAGAAAGGATATCGCTCATGTTGACCCGGCTTGGAGGAACATCCTGTGGCGATCTCGTTCCCGTGATTGGGCTGTATTGGCGTGGGGGAAGGCTGTCAAGGAGGGTGAAATAATCAAGCATATGGCTGCTCTCCGAATTCTGAACGAGGTGGTAATAAAGGTCGTCCACACGGCCCGCATACGGTCGAAGAAAAATCCCATCTGCCGCTAGGTTAGAAGCGACATTGGCTTGGTAGATGCGATTTGTGAGTTCTGCCAGATCGGCGTCCGGTGGTTGGGAGCCAAAATTTTGCTGACTGCTTGCGAGTCCTTTAGCGGCGGAGGGGGTTAGGGGCAAAATCCACGCTGGTAGCTCGCGATCGAAGGCGATGGGGTAGCCATCCATCCCGAACATGGCATCGATGTATCGAAAGTTCCCACCAGATAATTTGGAGCCATCGAAGACTAATGTGTCAGCGGGAGGGAGTTTCTGTGCCGCAGAAGCTTGGTTGGCTTCGTTTGGTTCTGCCGTGATGAAGATGCTGCTTAAATGATCGAGTTGTTGGGAACTAAGTGAGGGGGGGAGTAGCCTATTGAACTTGTTGAGAAGAATGATCGAGAGTGCGGCTTGGGTGACTTGATTGCGTTGTGTAGCGGGCAAATCCTTTGCTGCGCTAGCTAGAGCCAACGACGTTGAGACGGGAGTCGCCTGTGCGGCGCGAATGGGGCCTGTATTGACGATCGGTTCAAAGTTGGCGGGTGACTGAGCCCAACATCTCGATGAGAGGATAAGAAAAATCAGCGCGGCATTGGAAATGCGGCGCATCTTTTCAGTAATTGCACTGGAGGGTGATCTGATCCCCGCAACGGCATGTAACAACGATGTGCCCTATGCGGCCTTCACTATCATGAACGAGATCGATCTTGGGTTCCTGCCCGCAACTGTCTGATCCGGTGGAATCGAGGGAGATGTCCTGAGCGACGCCATTTGAGCCTGCATTACCTGAAGTAACGGTTGTTGCGTTGTGTGCGATTGGCGGAAAGTGGCTGGCCGAGTCGCTGCCTTGGGGCTTGGTGCGGGCGTTATCGAGAGAGGCGCGGCCTTGGAGAAAATCCTTCATTGCGGCTTTTATTTTTTAGCAGCAGGCGTTGCGGAGGCCTGTGGAGTTGGGGTGGGTGAGGGCATTTGTGTCAGCGAGAGACTCACTGTAATGCGATCATTGTCTTCGGAGTCAGAAGGGACGTTCGGTAAATTATCCGTGTCGCCAAAACCGGTGACCCTCTTCATTTTTCTTGGAGCGACAGCGTAGTATTCCATGAGCCGACGGATGGCATTGGCTCGATCTGCGGATAGTTCCCATGAAGTGTAGTTTTTCTTCGTTCCGAAATCCATTCCGGTTGGGGTGTGACCATCAATCATGACTTGGAAATTATGACGCTCCACGAGCCAAGCCATATTCTGGAAAACGAATGTGCCCCAATCCGTCGTTTCTGTGGTGTTATCCTTGAAGATGGGTTTTTTGGATCGGTCATAGATGGTCATTTTAAGGCCATCCGAGGTGATGTTGATATCAATCGGAGGTTTTTCGTCGTCTTTGATATTGAGAAGGCGATAAAAATCCTTCGCGATCGCTCGGAGGAATCCCTCATTGATGGGTTCTTTCTGGTCTTTGACTTCGTTGTCTTTTTGAGCCGCCTGCATTTCCTTTTGCATCAGCCCGATCGTGGTAGGATTGGGTTTGTGCGTCGGATCCTTAAAATAAAGCGACGCCAAGACAAGGACCTCCGGTTTCTGGGCGCAAATCCAGAGCACCATGAAAAGGGCCATCATCGCGGTAACAAAGTCCGCGTAGGCGACCTTCCATGCCCCGCCGTGGTGTTCGTCTTTTTTCTTTGCCATGGTTAGTTGCTTCCAGAGCTGGAGCCGATATTTTTGACCATTTCTTCGACTTCATCCGAGGTGGGTTGCGTATGTGGGTCGATGGCACGGCGAGCGGCTTCCACTGCCATAATCGGAGACATTCCGCCGGTGAAGCCCACAACGCCTTTCATAATGACGGCGAAGTATTGCATCTCCACGGAGTTGTTGAGTTTGATACGGGCGCTGAGTGGATTCACAAATCCATAAGCGCCCAAAACGCCGAGGAAGGTGCCCACGAGCGCGGCGGCCACATGCTCGCCCACGGCTTCAGGGCCATCGCTAATAGATGCCATGGTGTTAATGATTCCCATTACAGCGGCGATGATACCAATACCTGGGAGCGAGTCGCCCAGAAGGTTGAGTACATGAACGGGGTGGGAGGCTTCCTCTTCTTTAGCGTCGTAGTCGCCTTGAAGCATGGTTGAAAGCTGCTCCGGTTTGAGGCGACCGTCAATGATGGGTTTGAGGCTGTTACAAAGAAACTCAACGCGTTCAGGGTGATTAATGAAGGAGGGGTATTTTGAAAAAATCTGGCTATCTTTAGGGGCGAGGACGTCATCTTCGATCGCGATGAGTCCACCTCGACGTGCTTTAGAGAAAAGTTCGTATAGCAACTTTAATAGGTCGATGAATTCCGATTTCGAAACGGCTTCATTTTTCAAAGCGACCTTAATTTTTCCAACTAGGGCTATGAGTAGAGCTAACGGACTGGCAATAACTACTAAACCGATCGCAATGCCACCGATACTGACAAATTCCGATACTTGCATTAGGAGCATGGGGTTTCCGCCTGCGAGCATGAACCCTCCGAGTGTGGCTCCGATGACGATGAGGTATCCGATAATGAGAATCATATTGTTTTTTGTAGTTTAGCGGGTTGCGGCTGATTGAATGTAGGTTTTGAGACTGAGAACGGCTTGGGTATGGATTTGGCAGATGCGGGATTCGGTAACACCGAACACCTTTGCGATTTCTGCCAGTCTGAGGTTTTCGAAATAATACATTGCAAGTATCTTGCGTTGCATATCCGGAAGTTTTTGGATGCGATCGACGAGGAGTTTGGTGAGTTCCTTTTTCATCGCCTCGTCGCTGGCGGAGGGCTGTTTTTCATCAGCCACAAACTCGTGTTGGTTCGAGTTATCGTCATCGTGGAGAGAGGATGCATCCAACTCGACATAGCTTAACGGACGGAGTTCGTCCAGAAGGGCGACATATTCCTCTGTGGAGATGCCAAGTTCGGCGGCGATTTCCGCCTCTGTGGAGGGGCGGCCGACTTTTTGCTCGAAGGAGGAGATGACGTCGGTGATTTTTTTGGCTTTGACTCGGAGAGATCGGCTTAGCCAATCTGCCCGCCGGAGTTCGTCTAATACGGATCCCCTTATGCGCAGGGTGGCAAAGGTGGAAAAGGTGACCCCATGTGAGGGATCGAAGCGGCGTTGGGCTTGGATGAGGCCCAGCAAGCCGACGCTGTAAAGATCATCGACTTCCACATGTGCGGGCAGACTGGCCCTCATTCGGTCCACAACGGACTTAACCAAGGGGAGGTGGGATTTTAGAAACTCTTCTTCTGTTTGCGTGGCTTCGCCATAGGCTCGCATGACAGCGGAGTACTTTCGGGCATCCAGCGGGGGAGCGTGTTCTGTGAGTTCTGCGTGATGTATCATTTTCACGCAGGTGAGTTGGATGTGCTGCTGGCAGTCTCATCGGCTTGGCTCTTCTCTAGGGTAGCAGCCTCCGCAGCGGCGGCGTTTTCCTCGTCGCGAAGACGCAAGCGTTCACTCACGACTTGCTGCGCGCAATATTCCGTGACAAAACGGAATCCACGAAAGAGGAAGGCAATAATCACGCATCCCACGGTCGCGTTGAAAACGGAGGTTCCCAATTCTTTTCCAGATAAAATGCTGGCGGCCAATGTCAAAACAAAGCCAATAAAGCCGCCGATGAGTGTGAAATATTGCATTTGAACGGGATTACTTCAAAAAATCATAGTTCTCACAGCAATTATTGAGCCAATATTTTTCGAGTTTGAAAATCTCTTAAAAAGGGCAATTCACAGATTTCTATCAGCACTTTCGTAATTCTTGCATCATATCGGTCACAGTAGAGGGAAAATAATGCCGATGTGAATGGTCCATGGGGGGCTTAATTGTTTAGGATACAGCGTGGTGCAGAGCATCAGGGGTTGTCTTATCTCCCTGAGGCGGCAAAATAATGCCCATATTTTGAATTTCTGTTTGAGGTGGAAGTTCCTGATAAGAAAGAACAACAAGTTTGGGAAGAGAAGGCTCGAAGAAGCGCTTAAGGGCCAAGCGAAGCTCCGCGCTTACAATGGCGATCGCAGACAGGCCTTGTTCTGCCATCGAGTTGGAGCGTACTGTTAGTTCTCTCAGGAGATACTGTGCCGAGTGCGCATCCAGAGCGAGGGTGGTCTCAAAATGCGAGCGCTGAATACGATTAATGAGGGTTTGTTCCAAGCGAGGATCGATCGTGATCGCTTTGACCAAACCTGGCTCGGTTTCATATTGGGCAATGAAATAGGTGCCGAGTCTGCGGCGGACTTGTTCGGCAAGCTCGTCGGGATTTTTGGTGACTGGGGCAAAGTCCGCAACGGCTTCGAGAATGAGTGGGAGGTTTCTGATGGGAACGCCTTCGCGAAGCAGACTTTGAAGGATTCGTTGGAGGATGCCAAGGTTTACGAGATCAGGCAGCAGTTCGGCGACGAGGGCGGGATTGGATTCCTTAACGCGGTCGATGAGGCTTTGTACCTCTTGACGAGTGAGAATGTGGTGGGCGATATTTTTGAGGGTTTCCGCAAGATGGGTGATGAGCACCGAAACGGCATCAACCACGCTGTAGCCATTGATTTCGGCCGTGCGCTTTTCTTCCTCAGCGATCCAAACGGCCTCGATTCCGAAGACGGGCTCGTGGGTGGGAACGCCTTTGAGGGTGACGTGGCTGCCGCTGACATTCATCGCCAGCCATCGATTTGGTATCAAAGAGGCGCTGGCAATGGATTTGCCTCGCAGCATGAATCGATACTCGTTCGGCTCCAGTTCCAAACTATCGCGAATGGCAATAGGAGGAATGACCATGCCGTTGTCGCGGGCGAAGCCCTTACGAACGCCCGTGATGCGGTCAAGCAACTCGCCGCCTTGGGTTTTATCGGCCAATCGCAGCAGACCATACCCGACTTCGATCGAGAGTACTTCCGTTTCAATGAGGCGATGGAAATCTTCAGGCCCTTTGTTCTCTGCGCCTTGCTGTCCAGAACCGCCTTGGTTGGGACCACCACCGCGTCCGCTACCAGGGGAAGGGAGTGCCAAGGCACCTTTGAGGCCTTTTGCTGGTTCCAAATCCTTGGTCTGCTTATTGAGTAGGTAAGCTAAAAAGCCAGTGATGGCACCAAGGGTGAAAAATGGGAGAATGGGCATTCCAGGTGCGAGACCCATGATACCGATGAGTCCCGCAGCGATCGTTACAGCGCGAGGGTAGGCGCTGAGTTGAGCTCCGATCTGGTTGCCGAGGTTGTTGTCACCTGGTGTGCGAGTCACTAGAAGGCCTGCGGCGACGGAAATCACCAAAGCTGGGACTTGTGAGACAAGGCCGTCACCGATGGAGAGGAGCGTGTATTTCGCTAAGGCTTGTTCTAGTGGCAATCCCTTCTGGAGCATGCCGATGGCGAATCCGCCCAGAACATTGATGATGGTGATGAGGATGCCAGCCACGGCATCGCCTCGGACGAATTTGCTGGCTCCATCCATCGCGCCATAGAAGTCCGCTTCTTTTTGGACTTTGAGTCGGCGGGTGGTGGCGGTGACTTCATCGATAATGCCTGCGTTGAGTTCGGCATCGATCGCCATTTGTTTACCAGGCATCGCATCGAGCGTGAATCGAGCGGCCACCTCGGCGATGCG
>RFZT01000136.1 GCA_009920585.1 bacterium | reverse complement strand
TGTCGGAGACCGCCGGCGTGAGGACATCGGTGCCGACCTTTTGCCCATTGATGTAAAGCTCCGCGTAGCCGGCGATGTTGACGGTTACAAACGCGCGGCTCGGCACGGCGGGCAGGTCGAACGACTTCCTCATCCAGGGCGAGAGATTCAGGTCCTCACCCGGAAAACTGATCCACTTTCCAACCCAACCCGACGGTGCCGCAGGATCGGCCGGCTTCAGGATGCCCATTCTCCAAAACGCCGGCTTGCTCCATGCAGTCACTGCCTCTTTTTCCGGTTTCCGGTTTCTGCCTTCCAATTTTTCTTCCCACACGCGCACCTTCCAATGGCAAAGCCCACCCGAGGCGAGAGGTTTTCCCCGATAATCGATGTGGACGCTTTGGTCGGAGACCACCTTGCCGCTGTCCCAGAGGTCGCCCTGATCCTTGGCGAGGTTTTCCAGCGTCGAGGCAACGAGGATTTGGTAGGCCGTCTGCCGAATTCCTCTTTCAGGTTTCCGGTTTCCCGTTTCCAGTTTCCAACTCAGCCCCGGCTTCGCGGCATCAATTGCGAGCGGATTCACACGGAATTCGCAGCGAAGTTCTCCCACCTCGGCAGCGTAGTCGGGAGTGTGATCGGCGGCCAACAGAAGACGAGTGGTCAGGCATAATGCCGCAATGGCTTTGAGGGCGAGCGTGGTTTTCTTCAAGGTTTGCGTTCGGTTTCGTTGAATATGCAATCGGAGGCGGGATATATCGGGGAGACATTCCCCGTGATTCAAAACAGCCCGGCGTGGAACCGAGGCGATTTTTAAGGCAGCGGATTTATTTGATTTCAAAGTAGTCGGAGGTAGCGGTGAGTGAGCCGGTTTTGACATTGAGGAAACAGGCTGTCGTTCCCGCTGGCACGTCGGCCTCGGCATTCCATTTGTCACCATCGGCCTTGAGTGTGGCAGGGGTTTCGACCCATGTGCGCGTGCCGGTGTGGCCAGTGCCGGTGGTGGAGACAAGCACGGCCGATTCCAATGGCTTTGAGGATTCGAAGGTGGCCTGTGCTTTTCCGCTTTCGAGTTTGGAGGACTTTTCCTGAATCCATGGCTTGCCGTCTTTGAGGATGCTGTCCACAAAGGCAAACCATTCGGCGCGGTCCGTCAGATTACCATGGCCCATGCCGGGAATCAGACAGAGTTCGGAAACTGCGCTGCCCGCTTTTTTTCGGGATTTATTGAAGGCTTCCATCGAGAAATGGGCATCTTGCGGCCAGGAATACCAAAGGATCGGCATGCGTGCCCGATCCAAACGCAGGTTGGCGTCCCAGACTTTTTTATAAACCTCGTTGCTGCCGAGAGTGCCGCCCCAGTGGTTCGGAACGGCGTCCAACCCGCCACATCCGTAAACGGGAATCGCAAAGGCGTAGCGGGGATCGATGCCGATCGCCGTGGAAGTGATGATCCCGCCCCAGGAGCACCCCATGATACCGACCCTGGATGGATCGACCTCGGGCAGGCTTCGCAGCAAGGCGGCGGCGAGGTTCACATTCGCGATGGCGTGATACATCCATTGGTCTTTGATGGGAGCGCCCGCATCGCCAAAGATACCGGGGCGTGGCGGTATGCCATTCGGGTTTCTCGCGTATCCCTTGAGGGCGGGGTCGTATTCCGTCTGACCCTCAAGCGACATGCTGATGGCGGCATAGCCGTGTTTGTCGCCAGGACGACCGCAGGCACTTTTTTGCCCTCGGTATTTTCCGGAACGCCAAGCCAAGCAAAAACCGTGGTCGGTTTGCCCTGATAATTCAGCCCGGAATAGAAGATCGGCTTGAGATTCGGTGTGGTGTCGGGCCGATCCAAAACCTCGTATTTCGGAGCTTCGGTTATTTTGCCAAGCGCCTCGACTTCCGCCCGCATCGCGGCGTAGTCAGGGGTTGTTGCGGTGGGCGCCGGGTCGGCTGCAAAAAGAGCCGGAGTCGAAAGGCAGATGACGGATAGGATTTGGAGCAGGCTGGATTTTTTCATTGGAAAGGTAAGAAAGACCGAGAATGACGGGAGATTTGGTAAATGCTAAGTTGCGGTTATTTATTTTGAAAGTAGTCAGAGGAGGCAGTGAGGGGACCGGTTTTGACATTGAGGAAACAGGCTGTCGTTCCCTCAGGCACGGCGGCATCGACCACCCATACGCCCTCGTTCTGGCTCAGCGTGGCGGGGTTTATGATCCAACGGCGCCCACCGGTGTGGCCTGTGTCGGTCGTGGATACAAGCGAGGCGGATTCCAGTGGCTTCGTGGAATCGAAGATAGCCTGCATTTTTCCGCCTTCGAGCTTTGAGGACTTTTCCCGAATCCAAGGCCGTCCTTCCTGCAGGACACTATCCGCAAAGGCGAACCACTCAGGGCGGCCCGTCAAGTTTCCATGGCCCAGCCCCGGAACCAGGCAGAGAAGGGAATCTTTGCTCCCCGCCTTTTTGCGAGAGAGGTTGAAGGCATCCATGGGGAAGTGGGGTTCGTGCGGCCAGGAAAGCCAGAGGATCGGCATGCGCGCCCGATCCAAGCGCAGATTCGCATCCCATACCTTTTTGTAGACCTCATTGTTGGCCAAGGCCTCGTTGTAGAGGGCCTGCCCGGCGTGTTGGTTTGGAATCACGGAAAGCCCCCCGCATCCGTAGACCGGAATCGCAAAGGCATATCGGGGATCGATGCCGATTACGGTGGATGTAATGATTCCTCCCCAAGAGCATCCGACGATGCCAACCTTGTTGGGATCGACCTCCGGCAGGCTCCGGAGCAGGGCGGCGGCGAGCGTGGCATCGGCGACAGCATGATACATCCACTGGTCTTTGATCGGATTCGACGAGTCGCCAAAGATGCCGACCCGCGCCGGCCCTCCCTCGGGGAATCTTTTGAATTCATCTGTGATGCCCTCCAGCGACATACTGATCGCGGCGTAGCCTTGGTTGTTCCAATTTTTGACCCACTCCTTGGACGCGGCCCCTCCTCCGCCATGCACCAGGACGACCGCAGGAACCTTGCCCTCGCGTTTTTCCGGAACGCCAAGCCAAGCAAAAACCGTGGTCGGTTTGCCCTGATAATTCAGCCCAGAGTAGAAGATCGGCTTGAGATTCGGAGTGGCGTCTGGCCGCTCGACAGCTTCGTATTTCGGCGCCTGAGTCAACTTGGCGAGCGCTTCGACCTCCGCCCGCATCGCGGCGTAGTCAGGGGTTGTTGCGGTGGGCGCGCGGTCGGCCGCGAAAAGAGCCGGAGTCGAAAGGCAGATGGCGGCGAGGATTTGGAGTCCGTTTTTAATAATGTTTTTTTGTTTGGTTAGGGAATTGGTCATAGGCTGAGCTGGTCGACGAAATCTTATTTTTTCAGCGGGATGACTTCGCCTTTGGCGATGAATTCCACATCGAACCATGGCGCGGGATCGGAGACTTCTCCATCGATCCAGAATTCGTTGAAACCATGGTCGATCTCGTAATCCTTCAACTCGACAGGGAGGTTTGCCTGAAGATGCCAATCCAGATCGTAAACTCCAACTTTGTCGCCGCCTTGATACCAGAGGTATTGGTCGGTTTTGACCTCACCTTTGATGCTGAGCGTGCCTGCGCCTGCGTGGATGACGGGGTTTTTGATGGAAGAGGGAGTGTTTCCAACGAGGCGGAGGTTTTCGACAAGGACCTTCGCTTTCGTATTAGCGGGAATCCTGCAGAATCCCATCGAGACGGCCCCGAATTGGCCGTAGCCTGCGCCACGAGCATGGTAGCGGATGCCCCAACGGCCAGTGGTGCGGGCGACTTCGCCGAGCGGGATGAATATGTCCTTCCGGCCCGTGAAGTCGATCGGAACGACATAGTCTTTGCCGCCGGAGCCGACCTGGACGATCAGGAGTGCCCCGCTGCCATCGCCGGTGACCGTGAGGGCCACGCCGCGCGCGTTTTGGGAATTCCCGTTGAAGGCGAAGCTCGGGAAGTGCTCACCTTGGAAATGCTCGACGGGCGCAGGAGTAGCCTTCGGTTTGGCATTCGGTGCGGCGCTTGGTTGTGCTGGCTCTGCTTTCGCTGTGTTGTCGAAAGACATCTCGAGTGCCGCACCGACATCGGCAAAGACATACTTGCCGAGATCCTTGATTTGCGCGGCCTTCGGCTGCATCAATAAAGCCGGCGAGGTGCTTGCAGGGGTTGGAGCGGGCGTGGCAGCGATGTGATCAGGGCTCGCTCCGGCGCCGATCAGGTAGCCCTGCATGTCTTTGCTCAATTCCTCCTTCGGAGCTTCCTCCGCATGCTTGGCGAAGCCGTCCGTGTAGCCGTCCAATACCCGGATGATGAATTGCGGAGCTTGGCGCGCAAAGGGGTTTTCCAAACGCAGGCGCAGGCCGCTGCCGATATACTGGCGGGGAGCAACCGGACCGTATTCCATCACCCCTTTCCAGTCCACATCCTCCTTGCCGCGAAGCATGACGCAGAAGGGTTGGATTTCATAGCCGTCCTCCGTCTTTCTGGCTTCGAAGAGGGTTTTGGCCATGGAAGGACCGGGATCCAATGGGAAGGGAGTTTTGTCTTTGAAATAGGCATCGTTAATCTGCTTGCGGAGTTCCGGCGTCAACTTCGGCGCCACCGCCCGCCATGTCGCAAACTGTTCGGCAATCAATTCGGTGAGGCCATGCCCGACAATCGTTTTTGAGAAGATTCCAAACATCGGTTCCGGTTTTCCGATAGCGAATCCCGTGCTATTTCCAGCGGCGCCAGGTGCAAGCGTGAAGTGGTTTTCGATTGGACTCGTGGACAGGCGCCCCTCGCGATGGAGCGTCAACGCAGCAGCGCCACCACCCCGTTTGTGCATAATGAAGTCGCCGTTGTTCTTGAACCTGTAAACCATGTCCCAAGGGTTCGGGGTTCCTCCTGAGGTGTTGCTCGTCATCGGGTGGTCGGTGTTCTGGTAAACGAACATCGTGAATTTCGGGAACCCCCATGGCACATCCTGATGGCACTCCCCGCCGTCAAATTCGTTATGCTGAATTCCCATACGGTTGAAAAAGTCGGCATATTCCTTGGCGGCGATCTCCGGCAAGTCGGTGCGGCTGTCGGGATAGTAGTTTTGGTTGTAGGCCTTCAGGAGTCCGATGACCTCCGAACCCGCCTCGTGCTTGGCGGGGGTGACGCCGCGCTGGGTGGCCGTGAGTTTCCACACCTCCTTGTCGGTATCCTCGAATTTACATTGGAAAATTTCGTCACCGATCAGGATTTCTCCTCGACTGAAGAATCGCGGGTAGCTCTTGGGCCATGGCAGGGAACAATCGGGATCAGGAAATTTCACCCCGGGATTCGGTCGAAAAAAGATCGTTTTGTCGGTTTCGGAAATGGATTTCTCCAGCTTGCCCTTGCCCCAATTCGCCAGGCGGTGGTCGGTTTTTTTGCCCTTGCCGATATACTTCGAACCCTCCATGCCGAAGCCGTAGCTGAGCGTGTGGAGCATGGCGTCCATGCCGTTCGCCTTGAGTTTGTCTTGGAAGGCTTTGAGGTCCGCCTCGCCGCGCGGGAAGACCTTTTTGTTTACCGAGAGAGGGTCGCGATCGTAGACCCAATACGCCCCGCGCCAGGTGTCGGTGTGGAGGTAGAGGCGATTGACATTAAGCTTCTTGGCGAAATCGAACAACACATCGAGGTCCTCGGGTTTCTCGGCGCTGATGGACAACAGGTGGGTGTTGGTGAATTTGCTCTTCCACTCCTCCACCCAAGCCTTGGCGCGCTCGTAGGTCCATTTGCCATCGACTTTCGGATGCGGCATTTTTTCCTCCGTCCAGATGCGGAGCAGGGTTTCGTTGTGGTCGTCGTCGTTGAGGGGAACGAAAAATGCAAAGCTGCCGAGCGGATCCTTTTCGCCCCGGAACCAGAGGAACGGCCAGGACGCATTGAGGGTCACACGGCGCGGCGCGTAAAAATTGCCCGGATCCACCATATAATCCAACGGAACGGACATCGGGCAGATGTTGTTGAAGGTGGCTTGTAACCTCAAAATCGGCTCCGAGCCCTTCGGGACATTCTCGATTTTTTCGAGGCGGAAGGAGATGTGGCTGTTTCCGGCATTCACCGCCAGAGTGGCGCGGGTGCTGTCGGCGGCAGTGAGGATCAGCTTGCCATCTTGGGATTCGAGGGAGGTGAACGGAATGATTTTCTCATCCGGGCCCGAACCGGTCGTCATGTAAAAGCCCTTTCCGGGGTCTTTGGTGTTGATCAGGTTCGAGCCGTTCCCGCGCGTGAAAGTGAGTGGCTTGCCGTCGGCAGAAAACGACATGGTCACATCACCGCCTTTGATTGTTTGCCCGCCGGGACCGCTCTTACCGGTATCCGTGGCGGTGATTTTCGGTGGTTCCGGTGGCTTGCAGGAGGCAAGGAGGAAAAGTCCGGCGGCAAGGAGGAGCAGGGTGCGTTTCATTGTATTGGTTATTTTATCTGGTGAGAGTTTTTGCGAGAAGGATTGCGAGGGTTATTTCTTTGGCACTTCGGGAACGATGATCCTAGCGAATTTGCTAAAGTAGAGCAAAAGAGAATCCACAGGTTGCTGAGATCATGTAAGGGGGCAACGATACCTATTAAAGCTAAATGCT
>RFZT01000135.1 GCA_009920585.1 bacterium | reverse complement strand
TGCTGAGCCGATGGTAGTGCTTCTATAGGTTGTGCGAGAGTAGGTCATTGCCAGTATTACGCCCGGTGTCTTGGAAACAAGGCACCGGGCCTTTTTTTGATGTGGTTTTCTCGTTCTGGATAGAGCGTAGAAAAAAACCTAAATTAAATGTTGCGTAGCATAAAAAGCCTGATAACTTATTAATTGTTCTGGGGGGAACAGCTGCCCGCTCCATCATTCGATGGGGCGGGCAGCATTTTTTTGTAACGAAATCTTTTCTGCGTTACCGACAGCAGATTGGGGGCGTCAGGAGGCTATTCCTGTTGGAGCGAGGATGGCGTCGCGCATGCCGTGCAGAAGTTTTTTGTCATCTGGGCAAAGTGTAGCGAGTGCCCCTCCGCAGGTGATGGTGTTTTCGTAGGCGAAGTAGTAGGGACAGAGCCGCACTCTGGCTCGCATGGGCTGAAGTTTCACCATGCCGGGCAATCCGTATTCGGTTTCGAAAAGCTTTCCAGGGTGGAAGGATTGAAGGATACGAGGTTGGTGGGCGAACTCGGACAGGGCTGTTTCGAGTTCGGCCTTCCATTCGTTTTGGGGATGATCCGCGGCGACCATGACGCCCCGCGATCCCCAGGCTTTTTCGGAAAATCCACTGATTTTGAGAATGAAGTTGCGCTTCTTTTGGCTGAAGGCGGCCACCTCCGCCCACGATTGTGCATCAAGGCGGGGCAAAACGGCATGGCGGGGCAGGGGAGTGGGATCGAGGAGCCACGTGTAGGGGATGGCTTTTTGGAGGGCCAAAAACGCGCGCTCGCCCAACTCGCATCGCCAAAACTCCTCCAGTGGCTTGAGCCAAAAAAGGGCAAACCAAAGCTTCTCCTCCAGTGCCGGTTTGAAGGGCGGGGTGATGTGAAGGGATTTCTCTCGAATAACAGTCTGGAGGCGTTCGGTGGCGGCAACGTTGGCGAGATCGAACAGTTCGAAGAACCGGTAAAGATGAGGCTGCCAATCCGATCGAGGGGTGGCGTCGAGGACTCTCCAATGGCCAGTCGATGCGAAGGAGGCATTGAGTTGCTCTGCGAGCCAGTTCATTTCAGGTCGGTAGGTGGCGGCCTCTTCGGAAATTAAAATATCGCCGCCAGGAAGAATGCGAGCGAAGCCGTTGAGCATACCGTCGTCGCCACCGAGGACATTGTGGCCAAGAGACGAGTACGTTTTATTAAGCCAAGCGGTGAGGCCGATCCCGCCGGGAACACTGTCGATCTCGGCTATGGTGTATCCTTCTGCGGTGAGGATGAGGTCGGGTCGAATGACGCGAGGGATGTCGCCGGCTATGCCGTGTTCGCGTTGAAAAGCGACGAGTTCTGGCGGTTTTCCAGCATCGAGCAAATCGGCCACCCAAGAGGGTTGGCGACCTTTTGCACTCTGGCGATAGAGTTGGTCGCAAGCTTTTAAAAATAGAACAAGGCGGTAGCCGAGCTTATCGAGTTCTTCGCGGAATTCAGAAGAAATTTCGAAGGGCTTGGGCGCGATACGCCATTCCTTCTCGTGGAACAGTCCGCCATCGGGAAGTGCTGCGTGAACCGCTCGGACCGTATCCAGTCCGCTCATGAGAGGATTTTCAATGCTTGGCGAACGAGATCTTCAGAGGCGGGAGTTTCGCCGCCGCTCTTCATGACGATGCGGATGGCTTTGTGCGCTTCGACCTGTTTGTAACCGAGAGAAATGAGGGCGAGTACGGCATCGTGAAGGCGAACGTCATCTGGGCTTGGTGCATTCTTCGCGCTTGATGCCTCCCACTCTGCGGCGACTCCGACTTTATCTTTCAGCTCAAGAACGATTCTTTCAGCGGTTTTTTTTCCGACTCCGCTGATTTTTGAAATCGTTCCGGTATCTCCTGCCACAACGGCGGATTTAAACATTTCTACAGAGAGACCGCTAAGAACAGAGAGGGCGATCTTCGGACCGACGCCGGAGACGTGATGGAGAAGGAGTCGAAATAAATCCCGTTCGCCCGAACTGAAAAAACCGTACAGAATGTGGGCGTCTTCGCGCACCGCGAGGTGGGTGAGGATTTTTACTTTTGATCCAGGCTCGGGCAACCGCTCAAAACTTGATATGGGAATCATCACCTGATATCCCACTCCTTGGACGTTTACGACAATCTGGGTCGGCAGGGCCTCAGCGAGTATTCCTTCTAAAAACGCAATCATGTTGCCATCCACCTCTACCAGAGCTTTAAGGAAACTCCCAAGCGTGTTGTTCATTTTTCTTTTCTCGTTTGCTGCAACGTTGCTGGCGGAGGGCGATTGGGCGATCATGGTCGAACCTTCGTTTGTGGAAGCCAAAATCCGGCAACCCGTGGCGGACTCCGTCAGGACAGTCCTTGTGGCGACGCACTTGGTGAATGGGCAGATTGAGCCACTTGTAGCAGCCAATATTAAACCCCCTCTCAATTACGACTGGGTCAGGCAGGAATCTCTGCGCCCCTCCATAAAAACAATGCTGGCTATCAAGCCGCGCATCGTTCGCGACAAGAATGACGTGATTCCAAAAAAACGCCCCGCCTTTGACGAGATCCGTGAGAAAGCACTACGGACAGCGTCCCAAGTGCTCGCGAGCATCAAGCCGCGCATCGTTCGAGACAAAAATAACGTTGTTCAATATGTGGTCTTGGAATCGGACAATCCGTTGACGGCCTCGTGTGTGCTCGCGCCGGAGTTTGCCTCCCAGTTTCGCGACATTCTGGGACCGGAGATCCTCGTGGCGATGCCTCATCGCAATCTCGTTCTGGTCTTCAGTCGCCAGGACAACACGCATTTGAAAATGGCAGAACCCATCGTGAGTGGATATTTGAATGCGACATGGCCAGTGAGCCGGGAGATTTTTGCCTTGGAAAAGGGTTCCCTCCGTTCCCTTGGCGTTTTGCAATAGCCCATGCCCTCTCATCTCTTAGAAAACCCAACGCATGATTGAAGATATCGAACGCGTTCTTCTGGAGGAGTCCATCATTCTTCAGCGTTTGGACGATTTGGCTCAGAAGATCACCTTGGATTACCAAGGCAAGGATCTGACGGTGATTTCGCTGATGAACGGGAGTTTTGTTTTTATGGCGGATTTGCTGCGGCGGATCCCTTTGCCTCTCCAGATCGATTCTTGGAGCATTTCTAGCTACCATGGCACTCGTACGAGTGGACGCGTGGAGTTCCGGCAAAATCACATCGCCGATGTGAAGGGGCGGCATGTTTTGATCCTCGACGATATACTGGATAGCGGTCGAACGCTGCGGGCGGTTTTTGACCGTCTTGAAGCCGAATCAGGAGCAACAAACATCCGATCCTGTGTATTGCTGGATAAAAAAGTGCAGCGCCATACACCCTTTGTCGCAGATTACGCAGGCTTTGAAATACCCGACGAGTTTGTGGTCGGGTATGGGCTCGACTATAACGAGCGCTATCGCAATCTGCCCTTCATTGGTGTGCTCAAGGCCGAGGCTATAGCCCGCCATGCCCGCTGAGCCTCGCGGCGCTGGGGTTTTTTGAATCCCAAATTAGAAGTCGCTCGTGACCCTTAGAGGATCTGGGATGTAAATTTTTTTAAAAAAATCCTCCACATTATTGATTGTGGAGCGATTCTTGCTGGCTGATTTGATTTTGACAGAAACATGAACAACGCATTGCCTTCACACGAATCCACAGGACTCTACAACCGCGAGCACGAACATGACGCTTGCGGTGTCGGGTTTGTTGCCCAGATCAACGGTCAACGTTCCAATGAAATCCTCAAGACCGGTCTTCGGACTTTGTGCAGTCTTATGCACCGTGGCGCGGTCGATGCGGACGCAAAGACGGGTGACGGCGCCGGTATCACGACGCAGATTCCCTACAAGATTTTTGCCCCCGAGGTAGAGAAGCTTGGTCAGAAGCTCTATAACAACTCCGACCTCGCTGTCGGTGTCATGTTCCTTCCTGCTGACAACGATTACGAAACAGCCCGCGCCAAGGCGAATACTGTCGAGGTTCTTGAAAAGCGCGGTCTCCATGTCTTCGGTTGGCGCGAAGTTCCCTTGAATCTCCATGTGCTCGGCGACAAGGCTCAGATGACCATGCCGAGGATTGAGCATGTGCTCATCGGTCGTCCATCGGGAATGTCCGATGATGACTACGAGCGCCGTCTATTTTTGGCTCGCAACGAGATCGAGGACCGCTCGGCCGCAGACAAGATCAGCAATTTCTATATCCCGTCGTTCTCTCATCGGGTGATTGTTTATAAGGGACTGCTCGTCTCCGCCTCGTTGGAGAAATTCTACCCCGACCTAGCTAACCCGGATTACGAAACCGCGATCGCGCTTTATCACCAGCGCTACAGCACAAATACCTTCCCGACATGGGCGCTCGCGCATCCTTTCCGGATGCTCGGCCACAATGGTGAGATCAATACGATTCGCGGCAACCGCAACTGGATGTCCGCCGCCGAAGCCGAATTGAAAGCCGATTTCTGGGGTGAGGACATTGATCTTCTCAAGCCCATTATTCAGCCCGGCGGATCCGATTCCGCGAGCTTGGACAATGCCCTTGAGGTTTTGACCATGAGCGGACGCAGCATCCTCCACTCGGTTACGATGCTTGTGCCGCCGGCGTATCGTTTTGATCCGACCATCTCGCAAGAGCTGAAGGATTTTTACAAATACCATGCCTGTTTTTCTGAGCCATGGGATGGACCGGCCGCTTTGTGCTTCACGGATGGAGTTACGATCGGTGCCTGCCTAGACCGCAATGGCCTGCGTCCCGCGCGCTACGAGATCACCGAGGATGGAGTTTTTGTCATCGGTTCCGAGGTGGGCGGATCGGGAGTGGATCCCGACACGATCATTGAAAAAGGTCGTCTCGCTCCTGGTGAAATGATCGCTATCGATACTTCGCTCGGGCAACTCCTTCGCGACAAAGATATCAAGGGTCGCCTCGCTGCCGCCAAGCCTTACGGAAAATGGCTTGAGGCTAATCTCAAGCAGTTCCCGCAACTCAAGGAAACCCAGTTTTCGGCACCGAGCGGTGAGCTTGATATCCTCACGCTCACACAGCGTCAGATCGCTTTCGGTTATTCGTCCGAAGAGGTCGACATGATCATCAAGCCAATGCTCAAGGATGGGGCCGAAGCGGTTGGTTCCATGGGCGACGACACGCCTCTGGCGGTTCTTTCGCTCAAGCCGCGTTTGCTTTACACTTATTTTAAGCAGCTCTTTGCTCAAGTCACGAATCCGCCGATCGATCCGATCCGCGAGAAGTTGGTCATGAGTTTGCACACGGCCCTTGGATGGCGCCGCAATCTCCTCGCGGAGAGTCCAGAGCATGCCGACCTCATTCACGTTGAGTCTCCGATTCTCTTGGATGAGGAGATTGAAACAATCCGCAACCTGCAGGGTGTTCATAAATCCGTCACGATCTCGACTCTTTGGAATGCTGCTGATGGTGAGGATGGTCTTGAGGTCGCGGTTAAACGCATTTGTGCGGAAGCCGAGGCCGCTGTGGATGCAGGGTTGCGTCTCATTATTCTTTCGGATCGTGGCGTGGATGACACCAAGGTCGCTGTCCCGATGCTCCTCGCGACGGGGGCGGTTCACCATCACCTCATTCGCGTTGGCAAGCGTATGAAAACAGGGCTTGTTTGCGAGACTGGTGAGGCCCGCGATGTCCACCAGATTGCCTGCCTTGTTGGTTACGGTGCTGGTGCGGTGAATCCTTATCTCGCTTTTGAGACTATTCGTGAAGTCCTCGAGCGCGGTGGATCCGTCGCCGACTTCGCAAAATCTGTGATCAATTACCGCAAGGCCCTCGAGGCCGGTCTTCTCAAGATCATGTCCAAGATGGGCATTTCGGTGGTTAATAGCTATCGTGGCGCGCAGGTCTTCGAAGCGATCGGAATTTCCTCGGATCTCATTAAGAATTGCTTCAAAGGCACGGCATCCCAAGTCGAGGGTATCGGATATAAAGAAATCGCCGTCGAGAGTCTCACCCGCCACGCCTTGGCGTATTCGGGCACTGTTCCCGTCGAGGCTGGCAAACTCACGGATCCAGGCTACTACCGCTACCGTCGTGGAGGCGAAGTTCATGCCATCACGCCGCCGGTTTTGCAAAATTTCCACACCTATGTGGGAATCAAGGGCGCTGACAAAGCGGGCAAGGCCGAGGATTACAAAAAATATGTCGATGCCGTTCTGGCGAACACACCGATGGCCCTCCGCAACCTTCTTGAGATGGTGCCAAATGCACCGGGACCGATTCCTCTCGACGAGGTTGAATCCATCGAGGAGATTCGTCGCCGTTTCACCACGGCTGGAATGTCCCTCGGTGCGCTGAGCCCAGAGGCTCACGAGTGCCTTGCTATCGCGATGAACCGCATCGGCGGCAAATCCAATAGCGGTGAGGGTGGGGAAGACCCAGTGCGTTTCAAGCGCCGCGAGAATGGCGATTGGGCGAATAGTGCGATTAAGCAAATTGCTTCTGGACGCTTTGGTGTATCCGCCGCCTATCTCGCTTCGGCCAAGGAAATCGAAATCAAGATGGCCCAAGGAGCGAAGCCCGGCGAAGGTGGGCAGCTTCCGGGTCACAAGGTCAGCGCTTACATCGCGAAGCTCCGCCACTCCGTGGAGGGAGTTACCCTTATTTCACCGCCGCCGCACCACGACATTTACTCGATCGAGGATTTGGCTCA
>RFZT01000134.1 GCA_009920585.1 bacterium | reverse complement strand
TCTTCTTAGGGGCCTGCTTGGGAGAGAGCGCAAAATACGCGACGAGACCTGCCAAAAGAACACCACCCACGATGACTTTGGTTTTGTGTTTCGCAAAGAAACTGATCTCTTCTTCCTCTTCGTCGCGCATGGAATCTTTTATTTGGGCCCTACGGTGGCGAGACCGATTTGTTTGACGTCCAGCCTGCCGAGCACGTCGAGGACATCCATCACGAGTTGATACTGCGTGGCGCGGTCACCCCGCACCACAACCGGAAATTCGGGGACTTTGGACTTATGCTCGGTGAGCTTGGATTCGAGTTCGGGAAGGGTCACTGGCACCGTATCTAAAAATATTTTCCCCTCGTTATTCACCGTGATGGATTTGCCTTTGGGACCACCAACTGCCGGCGCTTTACTGCCCTTCGGCAGGTCCACCTTCACGCCCTGAACTCCTGCTGTGGTCATGATGATGAAAATCAGGAGCAAAACGAGGTAGAGGTCCACCATCGGAGTGACGTTGATATCGTCGTAGGATTTGTCGTCGCCGGCGTCCATGGTTAGGTGGTTTTTGAAGCGATGGCAGCCATGATAGCGGCCGACTCGCTTCCCTTGGCCTCTTCATTACGGGCCGCCTCTTCAGGGGTGCGGACTTGGCGAATCGGAACGGTTCGTTGGCTCTCTCCGGGTGGTGGATAAAACTCGGCTACCTTGGCCACAAACTCGTCAATGAACACCTGCATAGAGGCGCTAACCCCCTTGATGCTCGTGTTCAGAAAGCTATACATGAATAGAGCGGGAATAGCGACGAGCAGACCGACCGTCGTGGCGAGAAGCGCACTCGCGATACCTGGCGCAATCGAGTTCACATCGACCTCGCCGGATTTAGCGATGATGGCAAATGTGATCATAACGCCTACGACGGTTCCAAGCAGGCCGACATAGGGCCCACCAGCGATGCTGACAGTAAGATAGACGAGGCCTTTGCTGAGGCGGTGCTGCTCGTGAACGTACGCCGCATCCAAGGCGGCGCGGATAGCTTGGATCGAGCGAGCGGAGAGTCCTTGGCCTTTGTTTTTGCCAAATCCCAGACGGTGGCGAATTTCTTCCGAACCCACATGATAGATGTGATACAGCGGAGAATCAGCAAGGAGGGCGAGGCCTTTTTTACCAATCTTACCGCCAAACGTTTTATCCGACTTGGGATTATCGAGATCCATTTCAGTGAGGTCCGCTGCAACGTCTTTCCAGAGAAGCTGGAACTCATCGTTGCCCTTTTTGATTTTACCAAGGCTGCTGAACTTGAGGACGGCTACGGTCCACCCTGCCGCCATCATGATCACGCAAACTCCAATGGCCATCCAACCATCGAACATCATGTTGTTCGCAATATCGCCGAAGAGGGCCAGATGCTGCATGACGCCGCTATGTCCCCCACCCTCTCCTCCCTCGCTCTCACCATGGACGATGAGCTTGGTGCTGGAATCATTACCGGTTTGGCTAACATAGGAAAACTGCACCCAGCCATTCGTGCGGGCGGCTTTTGAGATTTCCAATTCGTCCAGCTCACCCACAGCGCCATTTTTACCATCCTTATCTGCGCCGAGAACCGCTTCGGAAGTAAGCACGGGAAGACCTTGGGCGATTTTTGAGTATTCCTTCCCGTCGATGAACAGCGTGGTCGCCGAACCATCGCAAACCACCGCCAGATGCTTCCAGACATTGACCGCAAGCGGTTCGCCTGCGGGCGACTGGGATTTAGCACCCGCGTTACGGATCAGCAAATAGGGCATGCCATTTTGGAAACCGACTTGGAACTGGTTGTCACCCGCATCCCAATCAAAGAGAACTCCCTTTTCCGTAAGCGTGGTGAGCTTAACCCACGTGGAGAGGCTGAAGGGTTGTCCAGGTCCGGCACTCAAGGTCGGCGAGCCAGGAATCTTGATCGCCGTGTTGCCAAGGAGTCTCATTCCAGAACCAATGAGCGCGCCCTCCGAGAGCGTTCCACCAGAAGACGCGTTGTTCGCATTTTTCGTAGCATCGGTGGGAGTAGGGGTATTGAGGTTATAGACAAGAATGGTCTCCGCGTCGTAGGCGGCCTTCGGATCAACGGCGTCCTCTGCCTTCAATTCCGCATTACCGCTGTAGAGCCAGATTTTACTTTGAGCGCCGGGCTTGATCGCTGGGACCTTGACCCAAACGAAAGCTTCATTCATGAGGGCATCCCATTTTTCCACGCGGTGTTCGAGGGGAGTCTTGTCATCCTCGGCAACGAAGCGTAGGTCGCTCCCATCTTCCTTGGCGGATTCGAAATTGAAATTCCCTTGGTGCAAGCGGAGGAGGACCGTTGCGGTGCCGACTGGACCGGAGACCTCAAAGCCGGTTTTTGTCGTGTCGATCGTGATGGGTTTGCGGGCTGTCCAGGCGGTATTCCACCAAGCTTGAGAATCGGCTTGAGAGGCGAGTAACGCGGCAAGGGCGATGAGTGATGTTGGGATGAATGAGTTTATTTTCATGGCATGCGGTTAGAGTTCCAGGGAGACACGGAAGGTGAATAGAGGTTGGCCGGCTTGTGAGGGAGACTGGGTGACTTGGGGGATACCGATGAGGAATTCCCCATTCACGTGTTCGATCAGGCGCAGCGACGTTCCCACGCCGATGCTCCAGAGTGTGAAGTGATCGACTTGCTCGGGAAGAGGGTCGTTGAGCATCGCGTAGCCAGCATCAATGAACGCAAAAAATCGCCACTCATTTCCCTCGGGAAGCCACCCGAGTAAGGAAGGAGTCCGAAGCTCCAATGTGCCGCAAACGGCATTGTCCCCCACAACGCTGGACTCCAAATACCCGCGAACCGTGCTGAGACCACCAAGACTAAACTGCTCGGTATCGACCAAGGGATTGGCTGTCGCCTGACCTTGCAAACCTCCCACAATCTGGAAATCCCACGCCAACTTTTGCGTGTGCTCGATCCCGCCGCGCAGGTAGAAAAAATTCGCACTCGCATTGTAGCGACGATTATCGAAGTCGATCGCCTCCTCGGTTCCCGTTCCGCGGAAAGCGAAGGTCACGCCGGCGTTGAATTCGGTCTGGTAATGCTTGCCGATCGAGCTGGCATTGTAGTTCAGGCTGAACGGCCAGTAAGTCAGCGGGCTGGAGACAATTTGATCATTAACAACCAAGTCCTGTGCGAAATCTTTGTAATCGAGGCCCAAGCTGGCAGAGTGGTAGAACCCTTTTTTCGATGGCAGGTTTACCAAAAACTTCCCACCATAGATCTCACCATTACCAAGTGAGCTTGACCCACCGAGAGTCGAGACCTCACTGTTTTGGCGGGTCGCCGAGAGCATGAGCGAGAGCCAGTCGATCGAGGGGGTGCGTGCGATGTAGTAGCCAGAGTAAATAAGGGCGTCGCTGGGTCTCTGCGGGGCGATCTGAAATGCCCCACCGATCGTGTGGCCCCATTGCCAGAGATTGTCGTAGCGCACAGCCGCGTCCAAGCGGAGTGGCGTCGTATTTGCGCTGTAGCGGTTATTGAGTTCCACGCTGCCGTGCAGCGGAAATTTGTCCTTCACCGTCAACTCGACATCCACCGTTCCTGGGATCTTGCCCGCCGTCAGAGATGGCGTGACTTGGCAGTCCGCCTGCTGATTAAGACCCATGATATCCTGTTGTATATCATTGAAGTTCGGCACATTACCTTCCGCCAACGAAGGGGCCATTTTTTTGATTTTCTCGATATCGAAAAATCGAGATCCTTTCACGGTGAGGCGCCCGACCGTGACCTCGGATACCTGCATGACGATCACCCCACTGGTTACGCTTTGAGGGGGCACAGTGACCGAGACGGTCTGATATCCCTTATCATGGTAAGCCTTTTCGAGCGCCACTCTCGCTCCCTCGACATCTTCCGGAGTGCGCCCCTTGCCAAGGCGATTGTAAACTGCTGCATCCACATCATCCTGGGGCAGTTTTTTTGCCCCAACGATTCGAAACTCCCGAATATAAAATGTCTCGGGTCTTCCCGCATCGATGGATTTTACCACTTCTTCCAGAGGCGGGGGCTCCTCCATCTGGCCACTTGCATTCAAAAGAAACGCCCCATTCACAGCAAAAGCCAGAGCGGCAAAACGGGCAATGATGCCTGCCGTAGCTAATTTTTGGAATGGGTCATTGACCTTATGAATCATGGAAAGATGTTACGATTTTGTTACAACAGAGAAGATCGCTCCAAATGTAACCGATACACGATCTCTGGAAGCACTATTTTTTAGACCTTCACCATCATTGAAAAAAAATACATACACCTGAGCTTTTTGCAAAACCCGCTAAAGAGCGGTATTTTTGCCTTCCACCCGTTGTGTGGTGGTTGTGGGTTTAGGGTTCAGTCTGACAAGGGGGAGTTCGTTGCGATCCAATAACTCCCACGACATTTCCTCCCCGGGTGAGATTCCCAGAGCCGATGACAGCGCCACTGGTGTGTAGATGTAGTAATGTGGTTTCTGATTCTTCGAACGCATTTCTTCCCTCTCTCACCCTTCCCTCATCTTGAGCATGACGCGGGCGGCGGAGCCGGAGCGGTGCATGGCGATAGCATCGTTCACCTTCTCGAGAGGGAAGGTGTGGGTGACGAGGCCGTCGAGGCTCATTTTGCCGGCTTGGATGAGGTTAATGAGCCTTGGGATCTCGAGGTCAGGGGCAACACTGCCGCCGTGGGAGCCTTTGAGGACTTTTTTGACTACAAGAATGGTGCGACCATCGGCATGAGTGAGATCGTAGGCAAGCTCGATGACGCGGGCATTGCCCGTGGTATCGATAACCACATCGGCTCCAGATTTTCCAACGATCTCTCGGATTTTTTCGGCGAGAGCGCTGCCTTCTGTGGCAGAGTTGAGAGTGTGAGTGAGGCCCCATTGTTTGGCCATGGCGAGCTTGGAATCGTGGAGGTCGATGCCGACGATGGGATGGGCGCTGACCATTTGAGCGGCTTGGGCGATATTCAACCCGACTCCACCGACTCCAAAAATAACGACACTTTGGCCGATTTTGAGTTGGGCATCATTGTTGATGACGCCAACAGCCGTTGTGACGGCACATCCGAAGAGTGGCGCACTGCGGAGGTCGAATTCGGAAGGAATCACGGTGAGGCGATTCTCAGAAACAATGGCTTCGTCATTAAATGTGGTGACCCAACCTGCATTCACGGTCTTATTGCCCCAACGGTATTTGGGCGCTTGGCATTGCAGTCCACCACTCGGACGCCAGTGAAGAACGACATGGTCACCAGGCTTAACGCGGGTCACCCCCTCCCCAACCCGCTCAACTATTCCGGAGCCCTCGTGTCCGAGTAGGTGTGGAAGAAATTTGTCCGGGCCTTTGGCTGCTTCGATCTCGTTGATCTGAGCCCCGCAAATGCCGCTGTAATGAATGCGGACATGGACCTGGCCGAAGGTGAGTTGATCAGGCAACTCGAGTTCGGCGACCTCGAGCGGAGCGTTGGATTGGACAAGGATGGCGGCTTTCATAAAGGCAAAGGGTGGAGTGAAAGTGGAGAGTGAAAGGGGGGGTTATTTCGCTTTTTGTGCTTCGCGTAGCTTGTGAATAGTGGCAGTGAGAATGGCAATGATTTCGCTACAGAGGGCTGCTCGATGTTCAATATGCTCTTGTGGCAACCAATGCTTGAAGCGTTTGTAGCGACCCATGGTTTCCTGTGCAGAACCGCGAGCTATAACCAGAAATTGCGTGTATTCTTTACGCGATCCGCGTCCATAGCCTTCCTCTATGTTGGCAGCGATGGAATCCGCACTTGCGTACTGTTGAGCAATAAGGCGAGCGAGAGTGAAGTCTCCGGCGAGCTTTGAGAGATCGAGAATAACAAGATCGAAAAGCTCAATGGCCTTACGATAAGCACCAAAACGCTCCACTCCGCTCCCCTCCTCACTGTCACTCTTTTCTTTCACTCAAAAATAAATAAACTCGTAGTCGCCGGTGTAGCCGAAGTGTTTGTAGAGCCAGATCCATTCGTCTTCGTCGAAGAAGGATTCACAGGTGAGGGCCCAGCATTGAACGTTGAATAACTCCTGCTCGTTGCGATAGCTCTCGAGCATAATGTAGCCTTGTTTTCCGACGCGCTGGATTTCGCCGAGGGCGGCCTGAAGCTCGAAGATGCGAAGGTTGTGGAGCGTAGCGAGGGAGATAACGAGATCGAAGGATTTGTCCTCGAATGGATATGAATCCTGGGCGCGGTGGATGAAGAGATTGGCCTTGAGCTCGGGATGCACGCTGGCGAGACCGTGTTTTGAGATGTCGAATCCGACGATCTCGAGTCCGGGCTCGAGGAGTTGCATTTCGTAAAGGAGAAAGCCTTTTCCGCATCCGACATCAAGCACGCGTGAACCGGCTTTGAGCCCGTAGGTATCTATGAGAGCTTGGGCAACGGGTTTCCAGCGGCCAGCAAGATATTTGTATCCACCATAGCCGAAGCGCCGGTCGCCATCCCAGTAGTCGAACTCATATTCCTTGGCTTTGAGCATGCAGGCGACTTTGTCATCGACCATGCGAGCAAGGACATCGCGGTTGGTGGCTTTGTGAAGTGGAGTTACAAAATGACGGAGTTGGGACATAGGAAGAGAAATTTGAAACTTGAGACCTGAGACTGGAAAAATCAATGAGGCGTTTTGGCGATTTCGGCGCTGACTCGCGAGGTCATTATTTTCGAGCGGGACAGTTGAAGGGCTAGAGGG
>RFZT01000133.1 GCA_009920585.1 bacterium | reverse complement strand
CATGGTCAGGATCTCTGCCCAGATACATTATATGAAGATTCGCAAGCTATTGAAACAGTCTGAATCCAGTGAGAGTTTTGCAGCAAGTTGAAATCGGCAGACCGTTTTTTAGACAGGAGCACAGGATTTGCAGGATGAGTCATGCTGGTTAGGTGTATCGCCTAACATCGACTTACATGCGCAGGCGAGATGACCGAGCTACATTGCAGAACTCAAAAACGGTATAATTTCGTCGAGTAAGAGGGAACTCTTTTTTTTCCAAGCGGCCACTTTTCGCTTGCAGGCATGGGGCTGAGCTAATAACAAAACTAACTGTGTTTTCGTCGATGATCGATCCCACCACTAATTTAGCCATCGCGGAGTCTTTTCTGCAGCCGATGGGGCCTGTGGCGGCGGAGCAGTTGCGACATCTCAAAATCGTCACCATTCTGACATTGATTGCCGTGGTTCCCGTCATGTTGTCTATGCCATGGATTCTGTGGCGCTATCGTCGCAGCAAACCGACAGGCGAATATCGTCCGAATTGGGATTCGAACTGGATTCTGGAATTTTTGATGTGGGGCGTGCCGATTGTTGTCGTCGCTCTGATTGGGGTCAACCTAACCATCATGACCTTCCGTCTCGACCCCTACAAAGAGATGGGTAAAGACCCGCTCCAAGTCCAAGTCATCGGTCTCGATTGGAAATGGATTTTCATCTATCCGAACGAGGGGGTTGCTCTGGTGGACGAGTTGGTTGTGCCCGAGGGGCGTGCGGTCGAGTTGACATTGACGACTGATACCGTGATGCAGAGCCTTCAGATCTCGGCGATCGTGGGTCAGATTTACGCCATGCCGGCAATGACCACGAAGTTGAATTTCCGCGCTGTCAAACAGGGGGTGGCCGAGGGGATGAATTCCCAGTTTACCGGAAATGGATTCTGGAAGCAGAAGTTCCAAGTTTATTCGGTTTCCAAGGAGGAATACGCGACCCGGATGAAGAAGGCCCAATCGAGCAACCTCTCGCTCACTGCCGACACCTATGCCATTCTGGCCATGCAGGGGACTTCGGAGGAGGCAAAAAAACCCCTCGCCATCGAGAATCGAAAAGGTCCGATTGAAATGGTTCTTGGGGATCCGAAAATTTTTCAACGCGTGCTGGCCCGCTACATGGTCGAGGACATGACTCCGGAAAGCCAACCGGGCAGTCCCTCTTACGATCCCAAGAAATCCCCCCTTCCGCCCGCGTCCGATAAACCTATGATGGGAATGGAAATGTAAAATGTTTGAGGCGATTTTTGGCAGATTAACTTGGGACTCGATCATCCTCGTTCAGGCGGTCGAACAACCAAATGTAAACACATTCATCACCGCCAGTGCGGCCGCCATGATGCCGATCGGGGGAGTGATGATTGTCGCTCTTCTCACCTGGATGAAGTGGTGGAAGCCCCTTTTCGAATGGCTCACGAGTGTCGATCACAAAAAAATCGGCACGATGTATATCATCTTCGCGGTGATTATGTTGTTCCGCGGAGTGGTCGAGGGTATGTTGATGCGGGCGAATCAAGCGGTCGGCCTCAATGGCGGGTTTCTCTCCTCGGATCACTTCAACCAACTTTTCACGACCCACGGCACGAACATGATCTTTTTCGTGGCGATGCCTTTCCTGTTTGGCCTGATCAATATCGTCGTTCCCTTGCAGATCGGCGCCAGGGATGTCGCCTTTCCTAGGCTTAATCAAATCAGCCTGGGTCTCACGGCGGCCGGCGGATTTCTCTTCATGATCTCGCTGATGATCGGCGAGTTTTCGACCGGTGGATGGACCGGGTATCCCTCGTTCACCGGCCGCTTGGTCAACCCCGGAGTCGGCCCTGATTATTATATCCTCGCCATCGCGATTTCTGGAATCGGCTCGACTCTCACGGGCGTCAACTTTTCGGTGACCATTTATAAGATGCGAACAGCGGGGATGAATTTCATGAGGATGCCGCTTTTCACTTGGACGGCCCTCTGCACCTCTATCCTGCTGATCTTTGCGATGCCACCCCTCACAGCCTGCTGCGCTATGCTTGGGCTCGACCGCTTCCTCGGCTTCCACTTTTTCACGAACGACATGGGCGGGAATTTGATGAACTTCATCAACCTCTTCTGGATGTTCGGCCACCCGGAAGTTTACATCCTCGTGCTTCCGGCTTTCGGGGTGATGTCGGAAATCGCCTCCACCTATTCCGGGAAGCGCCTTTACGGCTACACCAGCATTGTTGCAGCCACGATGTGCATCGCGGTTCTCTCGTTCACGGTCTGGCTACACCATTTCTTCACCATGGGGCAATCGGCTACAGTCAATGCCGCCTTCGGCGTGGCGACAATGCTGATTGCTATCCCGACGGGGGTGAAAATCTACGATTGGCTGGCGACACTTTGGGGCGGACGGATTCGCTTCACTGCCCCGATGATCTACCTGTGCGGTTTTTTCGTCCTCTTCACCATCGGCGGTCTCAGCGGAGTGATCCTCGCGAGCCCCACCTTGGATTACCAACTGCACAACAGCCAGTTTCTGGTTGCGCATTTTCACAATGTGATCATTCCCGGAGTGCTGTTTGGAATTCTCGCTGGCATTCACATCTGGTTCCCCAAAATTTACGGGTTTCGACTCATGGAGAGTTATTCCCGGATCACCGCATTCCTCTGGGCGATTGGCTTCATTCTGACCTTCATGCCTCTCTACCAAACCGGGATGATGGGAATGACTCGGCGAACCGTCGCCTACGAGGATCCGGCACTTGTTCCGTGGATGATTGTCTCCGGAATCGGTGCGCTCGTTCTCGGCCTCGCCTTCCTTTTCATCCTACTGACAATCTTTGTAAGCGTTCTAAACCGGAAAAAATTGGCGGTTCCCTTTGGTGATCCCTGGGACGGACGCACCCTCGAGTGGTGGACCCCCGCGCCAACTCCCGAATGGAATTTTGCTGTTCTGCCCAAGGTCAATGGAGTAGATGCCTTCACGGAGGCAAAGGCCAAGGGCACAGCCTACCAACCGATCGAGAAATACGAAGACATCGAGATGCCCGCCAATACCTACTACGGCCTCATCATTGCCGCTATGGCCTCCGGGTTCGGCTTTGGCTTGGTCTGGCACATGTGGTGGTTGGCCATCGCCTCCCTCCTCGGAGCCATCGCGACAGCCATCATTTACGCGTTTCTGCCTCAAAAAACTTATATCATTCCCGCTGCCGAGGTGCGCGAGATCGATGAAGCATGGCGGCGGGCGGCCCGCGAGAGCAGGGGCGTCACGCGCGATGATGAGAGCAATGAGGCAAACAAAGGGCTGGCCCGTCCCGACAACATCACCAACCCATGAGTTCCTCAACAAGACAATCACTTCACCCCGGCCTGAATCTGGGCGAAGAGCACGGCGACGACCACCTCGAGGCGGAGACGTCCGTCTTCGGGTTCTGGGTTTTCATGATGAGCGATCTGGTGACCTTCGGGATGTTTTTCGCTGTATTCGCCACTACAATGCCTCTCCCGTGTTGCCCTGGGCCCAAGGAACTCTTCGACCTCGGCAGCGTCGCTTGGCAAACCGCTTTCCTTCTCGCCTCGAGTTTGACCAGCGGAATGGCCATCTTGACCCTGAAGCAGGAACACGCCGCTCAAGGTGCCTGCACCAAAAAATTGGTCTTTTGGCTCCTGGTCACGGTCCTGCTGGGGTGCGGATTCCTTTATCGTGAGATTTCCGACTTCATCTCCATGGCTGCCGCCGGGGGACCGCCAACTCGCAGTGGCTACCTCTCCGCCCTCTGGTCCCTCGTTGGGCTCCACGGTCTGCACGTCACCGGAGGACTCATTTGGTGTCTCGTGATTGTCGCTGGGATTCTGGTTCGGGGTGTCGATCTCCGTTGGAAGTTGACCCTGCTCCGCTGGGCGGTGTTCTGGCATTTTCTCGATGTGGTTTGGATCGCCATTTTCAGCTTCATCTTTTTGGGAGGATTGCTCTGATGGAAAAAAACAAAGAATTTCGTCATTATCTAATCGGTTTTGTTCTGGCGACGGTCCTCACGATCATCCCCTTCACCCTCGTGGCGACAGTGGGCGGGAAAATCACCTTTTTCGTCCTGATCCTCTGCGCGATCCTTCAACTGATCGTGCATCTCCGCTTCTTCTTGCACCTCGCCTTCAAAGGGCAACAGAGGGAAGATCTCCAACTGGTCCTGTTCACCGGGCTCATTCTGTTAATCATGGTTGGTGGATCCATCTGGGTTCTTGGCGATATTTACAACCGGATGTAACCTCGGGCGTTGGCAGCAGCGTTCGCCCTCATCCGCAGGTATCGCAAGATGAGGCGAGCTTGACAGAAATGAGCTTCGACCATTATTACGAAAGCAGACTGATCGCTTAAAACACATTTAAACCATTCCCATGGATACTTCACCGCTTCCACCCGCACTTCCGCAAAAAAGGGGCTTCATTAATAGAAGTGTCGTGCGTGTTATTTCATTTACGGTGTTAGCGATTTGCATCGCGATCAGTGTCATTGCCTCCATTCTGGCCATTTGGGACTTTACAAAGACCGATGCATTGTGGCGCACGGTCGCGACTTGCATCGTCGTTTCTGGTGGTATGATGGCCTTCGGCGTTGTGAATTCCCTCTACGGATCGAAAGATTGATACCTAAAAAAATTTCCGCTTTTGTACGTCGAACTCGGAGAGGTCGAAGGCGTGCAGGAGTTACTTGATATTCTCGCCGTTTCAATAAAAAGGGGCTCAAAGGGCCGTTATTTCGATTTCCGCGAAGTCGTAATTTGCCTAACGCCCTTCCAACGTCATCATGGGCGAAAAACTCACGCCTGCCGCGCTCGGGCGTCTCGCCCAATACTGTCATCTTAGACTATTATGACCGTGCCTGCGCCCCTTTTCAAAAATCCAAATAACAAGCATACCATTGTCACTTTGAAATTGGACTTTGAACCGCAAAAGAAGGGGGCATGGCCGTCTCGGCCGTTTGGAGACTGGTCTACTTGCTCGCCACCGATTCCCATTTGAACCTAGGAGCATGCCAAAGCACACAGGCGAGACGCGCTGTGCCCGTGCGAACGCACATATATGAAATCAACCAGTGAAAGTCTGAGTCATCCCGAGACGAGCAACGGGAGAGGAGCCAGAGGCAACTGCGTCGTCGTGAGACGGGGTGGGGAGCAGCCCGAGGCGGACCTGCGGTCCCAAACGAAAGTGAACCCGATTCGGTTTTCAACAGCGGCGAGCCTGCGAGCAAGTGGCGAAGCCAGTGGCAAGAGCCATATCCGTTTCCTCACACATTCCTCGTATAGGGGGGAGAAATGGGGTAGTGCAACAATTCGTCTGTAAATTGCCGACATCGCCAAATCATTCCTGACTTACGGAACACGGAGCGGAGCGGAGTTTTCCGTAACGCTACCGCATGTCAGAATGGTGAGAGATTGAAGGCGTCCGGCCACAGCTGGATACTGAAGGTGCTTAAATCAAACAGAGCACCAACCATGACCGAACACACAACAACGCAAAATACATCCATTGATAACCTGATCCAACTTCTTTTGAAGGAAGGATACGAGAACGGGCTTCCCCGAATTGCTGAAATGATCCTCAACGCCGCCATGTTTTTTGAAAGAAGCGCCCATCTCGCTGCCCACCCCTACGAGCGCAGCGAGCACCGAAACGGTTACGGCAACGGATTCAAGGACAGAACCTTCAAAAGCACTCTTGGTGAGATGAATCTCAAAGTTCCTCAAACCAGAGAGTCTTCTGAACCTTTTTACCCTTCCCTCCTGGAAAAAGGCTCCCGTATCGACCAGGCCCTCAAAAGCGCGATTGCTGAAATGTATCTCCAAGGTGTATCGACCCGCCGTGTCACTCACGTCATGGAAGAGCTTTGCGGATTGGAAGTCACCTCCACTCAAGTTTCGAGACTGACTGCAAAGCTCGATGAATCCTTTGCACAATGGCGCTGTCGTCCTCTTTCCGAAATCTCCCACCTCATTCTTGACGCCACTTACATCAAGGTGCGAGTCGATTCCTCCGTGCGCGACTGTGCCGTCTTGGTGGCCATCGGCATCCATCGCGAGGGCGGTAAGCGCATGATCCTTGGGGTCTCAGTTGCTCTTTCGGAAGCCGAAGTCCACTGGCGCGCATTCCTTTCCTCGCTACGTGAGCGAGGCATCGGCATTCCCGATCTGGTTACCTCCGACGCCCACGAAGGCCTTAAATCCGCGCTCAAAGCCACTCTCAACGCCTCTCCTTGGCAACGTTGCCAGTTTCATCTCCAGCAAAACGCTCAAGCCTACGTCCCCAAAGTCTCCATGCGCCAAGAAGTCGCTAACGATATCCGCCACGTCTTCAACGCGCGCCACCGCGCCGAGGCCGACATGCGTCTCAACGAGGGTATCGAAAAATACGCTAAATCCGCTCCTAGCTTGGCCCAATGGATGGAAAACGCCATCCCTGAGGGTCTCACGATATTCTCTTTGCCTGAAGCTTTTCGCAAACGGTTGCGAACTTCAAACATGTGCGAAACACTCAACACTCAAATCAAACGGCGAACCAAAGTCGCCGGCCTTTTCCCAAACGAAGCCTCTATTTTGCGCCTCGTCTCGGCTATCCTCATGGATATCTCCGAGGAATGGGAATCCGGAAAAACCTACCTTCCCCAGATCGAAACCCACTAACTAAAAAAACCAAATTAAATCAGCATCCTTCAATCAGCCTA
>RFZT01000132.1 GCA_009920585.1 bacterium | reverse complement strand
TTACAAAATGCTTTGGTCGGATTAGGAAAATTTACACCCAACTCGATATCCAAACTCCCGATGAGAATGTCCATGCGCTCCGGATCGAATGTAAAAAAATGCGCTATCTTCTTGAGAGTTTTGGGCGGCTTTTTTCCGATTGCGATATTGAACGCATTAATCGTCAGCTTGCCAAACTCCAGAATCGTCTCGGTCGCTACAATGATATCTCCATCCAGCAGGTCTATCTCCTCGAGTTCTCAAAAAAAATGACGCGCAATCGTGATGATCAACTCACACTCACTCTCGGATGTTTAATAGGAGGGCTTCATCACGAACAGGCGATTTTAAAAAAGAAAGTTTTAGATGCACTAGAAGATTTTTGCAGATGCGAAAATGCCCGCCTCACTAAAGCTCTTGCGAAATAAATTGGCCACTTCGACTCTAACCCTGGAACTTCATCAATGCGATTTGGAGATGTTGAGCAAGGTGAGGGCAGTCCTGCCTCTCTTTGCGTGATTCCCTCTCAGCGAGACTCCTTTTCTGTCATTGTAAAATCATACAAGCAATTGCGCTGGATGCTTCGCGGTCTTAAAGATATTTACGACCTCGCTGTGCACGACTGCCAACTTAATATCACGATCCTTCTGGGAAATGTTTTCCGTCACCCCATTCTTGGGCGCGTTATGGGGCCGCACACTCATGTGAGATGGATCTGCAATGCCAACAGTAAGCAAACGCTCAATCGCGACATGACGCAATGAGGGCTAGCGGAACGACTCATTCCTATTTGGTCTCCGGGGCTCTGCCGCATCTTTCTGGCGTGCCTTCCATCCAAATCCAAGAGGCCTATCTGGCTCCGAGTCGCAATCGCGAGGTGATTGCTCGCAAATGTGGGGCGGATTATTCGCTCGTGGTCCAAGATACGCTTGCACAGCCTTCTTCTCCGTATCAGTTGCCAATCCCATCACAAACGTTTGATGACCTCTGGCGCTTGCCTGGAAGTCATCGAGTGGCACTAACTCGATACTTTTTTCCTATTGGCCAAGATGTGATGGAGATTGATGTCTTTGAAGGTCCTCATGCGCCCCTTGTGCTTGCTCGAATCCAGTTTCCCACAGTTTCTCGCGAGAAGCGGTTTCGTAAGCCTGCTTTTCTCAGGGAGGAGATCGCGGCGGACCAATTTTTCCAACTTCGCCAGATCGCTTTGTACGGAAATCCCCTCGCTAAAATTGGCGTTCCTCAAGCGGGGGCGTTGCCTTTTCTTTTCAAGAAGGGAATCCTCCACGTCGTTCTTGTGACGAGTTCCTCGGGCACTCGGTGGATCATTCCAAAGGGAAAGTTGGAACCACGAATGACGCATGAGCAAGTGGCCCTCATGGAGGCAGCGGAAGAGGCCGGAGCTATCGGCATCATTGAACCGGGAATTCCAGCGTTATGTCAACTGGACGACAATCGGCCGCTTTATCTCTATCCGATGCGAGTCGCAACGCTTCTGCCGCTTTGGCCGGATCGTTTCGTGCGTCGTAGGGTCGTTCTCCCGATCTACGAAGCTTTACTGAGAATCGTGGACGTGGATCTCGCGCGCGCCATCCGTTCACTGGCGCGTCAAATTCCTCTCGAGCCGACTGCCAAATAATCCCACTTGAGGAACGGCAATGGCATAGCCAAAGTATCTCTATGGGTAAGCGAGTTCTTATTTTATCTGCGTCCGTTGGTTCTGGACATGTGAAAGCGGCGGATGCCTTGGAGCGTGCGATGCGCGCAAGGGATGATGTCGAAGAAGTGCTGTGCGATGATTCCCTAGATCATACCAATCTCCTGCATCGCCAGTTTTATTCCACGCTTTACTCGAAGCTTTCTTCCATCATGCCGGAGTTTCTTGGATGGTGGTACGAACACAGTGACGATCCATGGGTCGCGGATAAAAGCCGCTTGGCCATCGATCTTCCTCAAGCACTGCCATTGATCAATCTTGTGAAGGACTTTTGTCCGGACGTCATTCTCTGCACCCACTTCATGCCAGCGGGAGTCATCTCCTGGCTTATTGGGAATGGCAAACTCGATGCTCAATTGGGCGTTGTGGTCACGGATTTTCATTTCCATGCATTCTGGATCACACGGGCATTCAATTGGTACTTCGTAGCTCAAGAGGAAGATAAAATTCACATGGAAGCGCTCGGCTTGCCTAGCGATCGGATCGAGGTTACTGGCATTCCCGTTGATCCTGAGTTTGCAAAGCCGGTGGATACCTCTGCTGTTCTTTTGCGTCACGGACTAAAGCCCGAGCGTCCCACTTTACTCATTGCCGGTGGGGCTCTGGGGATGAGTCCCGCATCGGCCGTAGTGCGCCAGATCCTTCAACTCGATCGCGATTTTCAAGCGATCATTGTGTGTGGTCGCAACGAGGAGATGCTCGCGGAGATCTCCGCTCTGGTGAAAGATCGCCCAGACGATTTTCGGGTTTTTGGTTACACTTCCGAGATTTCTGACTTCATGGCAGCGGCGTCTATTCTTCTCAGTAAACCCGGCGGAATGACCACGGCTGAAGCCCTCGCGAGGGGATTGCCTATGGTGATTCTCGATCCGATCGGAGGTCAGGAAGAGCGAAACTCCGATGTTCTTCTTGAATGCGGCGCCGCCCTAAAATGCACGGAACTCACCCTTATCACTCACAAGCTTCGACTTCTCTTGGATGATCCGGAAAAACTGCAGCGAATGTCGAATAATGCGCGCGCTCTGGGGCGTCCTAATGCGGCGGCGGATATCGCCCGGATCGTGATGGAATCCCCAGTGCGCAAACCGACGATCATTTCCAAGCTGCGCGAAAAAGCACTTCGCAAACGTATCGCTGCTGCCGGTTGAATTAATCTCATGCCTGAACCTTTTCTCATCGGTGTGGCGACCTCGGGCTACCAATTTGAAGGGGGCTACAATGGTACCGGCCAGCCCCGCAACAACTGGGCAGACTGCGAGGACTCCGGACGTGTCGCCCGAACGGGAATCGCCGTGGATTTTTGGAACCGATATCGGGATGACTTTGCTCTCACGCGTAGTCTTGGTCTCAATTCCTTTCGACTCAGCATCGAGTGGTCGCGCGTTCAGCCTAGTACATCCAAAGGCGTGGCACACGCTCCAGTATTTGATTTTGATGCCATCGATGCCTACGCCACTCGCATTGCTGCTTGCCGCGAAGAAGGTCTCGAGCCCGTCGTAACGCTTCACCATTTCACCCATCCAGATTGGCTGGGCGTCAATGCTTGGGTCCAGGACTCGACTGTCGCCGCTTTTGAGACGTTTGTTAAAACGACGGTCACCCGCGTGAACGACCAGTTAGTGGATATTCACGGCCAGCCTCCGATTACTTGGTATGTCACGATCAACGAGCCAAACATGCTCGTTTTGAATACCTATCTTAATCGCTTATTCCCCGGGGGACCGGAAATTGGAATCGCGGTTGGGATTCAAGCCTACAGTCGTCTTCTTGCGGCGCATGTTCGGGCCTATAACGTGATCCACGATATCTATGAGTCCAGAGGTTGGGGGACTCCGAGGGTCTCCATGAATACGTTTTGCAGCGACGTTTATTGGTCGGAGATGATGTTGCTCGATCTTCTTTGCATGAAGAAAAATGGAACGTCACCAAGCGATTGTGTGGGCCTTTTTGAGGCGAGGGCATCTGAGCTCTCCGTCCATTTTACGAAGTTAGCCCTGAATCGACGCACCGACCTTGCCGCCATTGCTGGCGCGGGGTTGCATAAAGTCGCAAACTATTTTGCATCTCGCGCTGCCAATCCTGAGGGGTTCCGCTTTTTCTTCGAAGAAGCTGCCCGGGCGAAGCGTTCGGAGTGCTTAGATTATCTCGGATTGGATTACTACGATCCCTTCGCGAGTCATGCGCTTCGCGTGCCGGATTTCTCTGATCTCGAGATCCGTAGTCATAGTATTTCTGAGCACATTCTCGATGGGTTGGCTAGTAAGTGGTGGGATTGGCATTTCCTTCCAGAGGGACTTGAGGCCTTCTGCAGCTATTATACCCGAGCCTTTCCGGGGCTTGGGATTCTGATTGCCGAGAATGGGATGGCCCATCGTTGTCGCATTGATAACTCGCTTTCCGTATCGCGACGCGACGAGTTACTTCGTAGCGATTATATCGAGGCTCACCTCCGCCAAGTCCGCCACATGCTCGATCGCGGGGTTCCCTTGCTGGGCTATATGCATTGGTCGCTCACTGATAATTACGAGTGGGGTTCCTTCACGCCTCGCTTTGGGCTATTTCGAATCGACTTTCAAAAAGATCTCACTCGTTTGGCGGTGGATCAGTTTGGTGATAATCCCTCACAGACCTACGCTCGTCTGGTTCAGGAATGGGGCCTTGCTCATCGCACGATCCATTTGTAAGGCGTTGATGGGGAATCGTTATTTTCTTTCTCATTTGATCTCTTGAAATCTTGGCACTGATCCTGCTTAATTAGCCCTGCCGCACGGGAAATAGGGGAAATTGAACAAAAAGCTGCACTAGACGGCCTGGTCTGCTCAAAGAAATACACCTAATTAAAAATGGCTAAATACAAACTCGAATACATATGGCTCGACGGTTATGAGCCCGTAGCAAACCTCCGTAGCAAAACTCAAATCAAGGAATTCGCAAATTTTCCCAAGCTAGAAGAACTTCCTTTGTGGGGATTTGACGGCAGTTCCACCCGCCAAGCTCCCGGTGGAAGCTCAGATTGCGTTCTCAAGCCCGTCGCCGTTTTCCCTGACTCGGCCCGTGAAAATGGCGTTCTCGTCATGTGCGAGGTCATGATGCCCGATGGCACTCCTCACATCTCCAACTCCCGTGCCTCCATCTTGGATGATCCCAACGCTTGGTTCGGCTTCGAGCAGGAGTATTTCCTCTATCAAAACGGACGCCCGCTCGGTTTCCCTGAAGATGGCTTCCCAGCTCCACAAGGCCCTTACTACACAGGTGTCGGCTTCAGCGCTGTTGGCGACATCGCTCGCGAAATCGTCGAGCAACACCTTGATCTCTGCCTCGACGCCGGCATCAACCACGAAGGCATCAATGCCGAGGTGGCCAAAGGTCAGTGGGAATTCCAGATCTTCGGAAAAGGCTCTAAGCGCGCCGCCGATGAAGTCTGGGTCGCTCGCTACCTCCTCGTTCGCCTCTGTGAACAATTTGGTGTTGATGTGAACTTCCATTGCAAACCACTTGGAAAAGATCTCGATTGGAATGGCTCTGGAATGCACGCGAACTTCTCCACGAAGCACCTCCGTGAAGTTGGTGGCAAAGATTACTTCGAGAAGCTGATGGCGGCTTTCGATAAGTACAAAAACGAACACGTTGCTGTTTACGGTCCAGACAATCATCTTCGTCTCACTGGTCTCCACGAGACCCAGTCGATTGATAAATTTAGCTATGGCTTGGCTGATCGTGGAGCGTCCGTCCGCATCCCTCACAGTTTTGTTAACAACGGCTACAAAGGCTACCTCGAGGATCGTCGTCCGAATTCCCAAGGCGACCCCTACAAGATCGCAAGCCGCATTCTCCAGACGATCGCGACGGTTCCAACCGCCTGATCACTCGGAAATCGAATCAGTAAAACAAAAACGCCGCCTGTTTCGCAGGCGGCGTTTTTTTTGTTTGGAAGGCGAAGAATTCGCCGACCAGTGAGTCATTCAATTACTTTGTGAGCGTCATCGAATAGTCAAAAAGTTCTTCGGTTTTGAAGAATCGGTTCAACTCGATCGCTGCATTTTCAAGTGTGTCGGAGGCATGGGCGATGTTTTGCATCACGGTCACGCCGAAGTCGCCGCGGATCGTTCCCTTGGCCGCCTTGGTCGAATCTGTCGGACCGAGGAGGTCGCGAACGCGTTCGACGACGTTATCGCCCGAGATGGCCAGAGCGATGAGTGGGGAGGATTTCATGAAATTCTCGACTTCGGGGAAGAAAGGTTTCGAGGCAATGTGAGCGTAGTGCTCTTGCAACAAGCTCGCATCGGCCCGGAACATCTTACACCCGCGGATCTGGAATCCCTGATCTTCAAAACGCTTCAGGACCTCTCCGGCTTTGTGTCCAGTAATACAATCTGGCTTAAGTAATATCAACGTTGTCTGCATAAGGCGAATCAATCTAGCTGTCCCGCTTCTCAGGGAAAGCAGATTTTCACGTCGCTGCTGACAAGGCGGCAACGCGCACGCCCCAACTTAAAAAAATACTGGCAGCGTCATTTCATTTGGCTCAACAGGCCAAGAGTTTTCAATTTGGTGGAGCCTATCGTAATGAAGTTTGATGCGCTTGAAATGGCGCGACCATTAGTTGGTTTGCTTGCCAGTTCAGCCACTCGGACTTCAGGGTAAGTCGCAAGGTGTTGTTTTTGCGGCAAGCTCCAAGTGGAATTCAAAGAGGGTTTCTTGTGTGGAGTCGCTCATGGATCAATACGTGGAAATGTGAAAAGGCAACAATGCCAGAACGGCCATGACAAGGGACAGCCAGTAAAGCATGGCTACTTCTCTAGATTGGGATGATAGAAAAGGCACGTCTTTCTGGTGACGTTGCCGTGCGGAGGGTTGATGCATGAAGACGAGCCAGTATGCGGCGGGAGTTTCTAGATCAATACGCACACCAATTGGCTTGAGACACGGAAAAACCCGCAGAGCTTGGTTCCATCAGGGTTTGCTGTCTGTGTGGGGGAGTGGGTTGGGAGGGACTCGAACCCTCAACCAACGCCTTAAAAGGGCG
>RFZT01000131.1 GCA_009920585.1 bacterium | reverse complement strand
AGCTGGGAGCACGTAGATATGCTGGAGCTCCAGTGGCGTGCCATTTTTTGCCACCACCACCGGCAATGGAGTCACACGAGAGAGGATCTCAGGGAGGTGGCTTTCCTGGTTCTCTGGGAAATGCTCGTAAACGATATAGGTCGCTTCGAGCTTCTCCGGAAGGGTTTTGAAAAAGGCTTCGAGCGGCTCCAGACCACCCGCAGAGAACCCGATGACGACAACCAACTTTTTATTACTCGGAGTCTCGGGTTTTTGGGGCGAGTTCAGGGGATCAAAATTCATTAGCTGGAGATAAACACGTTCCGTTACGTGCGTCACATCATACTTTTGTCCCACTCGCCAAAAGTAGCTCCACCTTGGGCACGGGCGGCATACTTTGTCTGGCGGCCCATCCGGCAGCTTGAGCGATGAGCTCGGAGATCGACTTGATCTGGAGTTTTTCCTTGATGCGAGCGCGGTGGGACTCGACGGTCTTCGGGCTCATGTTGAGCGCTTTGGCGATCATCACGGTGGAGACCCCCTCGGGATAAAAACTCGAGCAAGTGGCCGGAAATCGCCTCACTCACGTAGATACGGCCCTCGAGCACACAGCGAATGGCTTGGAGCACCTTGTCGCCGGATTCGCTTTTCATAATGTAACCGCGCGCTCCGATCTCGAGGGCGCGACGCGCGTAGGTGGTCTCGGGGTGCATGGAAAGAATGAGCACGGGAAGATCGGGGCAACTGGCGTGCAGGTCCTGCGTGAGCTCCAAGCCACTGCGACCAGGGAGCGTGACATCCGTGATGACAATGTCGGGCTTCGTCTTGAGAGCGGCATCGAGGCCTTCGCCGACATTGGCCGCCTCCATGCACACCTCCATGTCCTTCTCTCCGTTGATCATCATTCTGAGACCCATTCGAGTCATAGGGTGATCCTCGACGAGGAGAATCCGGGCTTTGGTTTTTTTTCTATGGAGCATCAGGAGAGCTAACTAAAGGGAAGAGGACACGGACTTCGGTACCGCCGGCTTCGAGCACATTCACCGTGACTGTGCCGGAAAGTGACGCCGCGCGGTGCTGCATGATTTTGAGGCCCATGCCATTTTTGGGCGCGTTGGGGTTGGGATGGAGGCGGCTTCCATTGTCTTGGATGATCATCTGGGCCGGGGAGGCAGTGAAGTCGAGCTGGATCTTTACGTTCGAAGCCTTGCCATGCTTAGCTGCATTTTGAACGGATTCTTGGGCGATGCGGAAGAGATGGGTCGCTGCCACCATATCGAGTTTGGGAGGCTCGCCCCGCAAATCGAGGACGCACTCCATCTGGTAAAGGACATTCGAATTTTCCACCAACTCGGAGAGAGCGGCAACCAGATCGCCGTGCTCCAGCTCCATAGGAGCCAAGCCGCGCGAAAGCTGGCGCGTATGATGGATCGCACGATGAACGCCCTCCGAGACGCTCTTCAGGTCCTCCTGCACATCCATTTGGTTTTCGAGTTTCCTTGAAATCGCCTCTACGGCATAGCGGATGCCAGCGAGTTCTTGGCAGATGCCATCGTGGAGGTCGTGTCCGATACGCCGGTGCTCGCGCTCGCTCACCTGGATGAGATCAAACTCAAGTTGGCGGCGGTTCGCTATCTCGGCCTTCAACTCCTCATTGGTCTGCTTGAGGAGTGCCGTGCGACGCTCGACGGCCGACTCTAGAGCCTCCTTCATTTCTTTGATTTCGTGAACCGCCTTTTCCCTCTCGGTGACGTCGTTCACCAAAGCGAGCACCGAGCGAGCGCGACCAGAGTCATCTCGCAGCGAGGAGAGAAACCACTCGCAATGCAATATGCGTCCCGACTTGTGGATCGTACGACAGAGGGTGTATGCACTCGACTGGCTCCCATTTTTCAGGCTCTCAAAAATTTCCTCAAATTCAAAACGATGAGCTGGGTGAATGAGCTGATGGCTTGAGATCGAGGATGCTAGAGCATCGCCACGGTTCCAACCAAAGATGCACTCGGCCTCGCCATCCCAAGAGATACATGCTCCATCCGGATGCCACTCCACAACAGCGAGCGGAGAATGGTTCACCAAGTAGAGCAGACGCTGGCTGAGCTCCATGATATCTTGCTCATTTCTGCGTCGCTGGGTGATGTCGCGGGCAATGGCGATCACGCTCTGCGGCTCCCCGCACTCAACAATCTCGAGCGCCGTTCGGACCTCAAAAGTTCGAACTCCGTCTGGAAAATCGCATGCATGCTCCTCATCCTGTTCGCGTCCCGTGGAGAAGGTTTTTTCAACAATCGCCGTCCAGAAAACGACGCATTTCGGTTTCAGCCCGTTTTCGGCCCAGGTTTTTCCTATAATCATGTCGGCCGAGAGGCCCGTGGCGCCTTCGATCTTGGAATTCGCGAATAGGATGTGGCCAGCCCTGTCGAATCGAAGAATCAGATCGGGCGACTGCTCCGCCAAGAGACGGAACTGATCATCTCTGTATTGCAATCGCTCCAGAGTTTCTTGGTTCCGGTCGAAGCTGCTACGTTCGCTCACAAGGGGAGCAACCTCATTCAGCGTGTCTCGCTCAACTTTTAAACCATCCAGCAACTCGATGGCGGTATAGTCCCCTGAAGCGAGGTCTCGCTGGAAGGGAGGGGGTGATGCCTTCGCTCCGCCGTTGGCGCCATTCTTCTTCGCTTTTACCAAAACCTTTGAAGGTCCATTAACGATATCTAAAGGACGCCTGTTCTCAACTTCTAGATTGAAAGGCAAGTCCTGAGGGATCGCTCCATCCGCTAAGACGGATGTGGAGGCGATAGGAGATTTTGGATTCAAAATATATTTTCTAGGTAGATAGTTTTTATTTACTTAAGAAAAAAGTTGGGGGGGGCTAGAAATGCGGGCTTAATTAAGCGGCGCAAAGCACCACGAATTTTCCTAATTCCTAAGTGCGGTCTATACGCTTGTTAAAGGCGGGTCAATCAATTAAGCGTGTGATAGGGGCGATCATTGTCCGTTTGCGGAATGGCAAAAGCGTTCCGTTTCGAGATGGGCGCGCAAGTGGGCCCCAAAGCTCTCGATGATGTCGAAGGCGCTTTGATCCTCGATGCCGCGACTGAGGATGCTATCGCCAGGTCTCCAATCCTGAGGTTGGGAGAGCATCGACATGAGTGGTGCGGTCAGCTCGTGTTGAAAGGTCGGTCTCGTCTCGATCTCGTAGTCATCCAAACTCGGGTGGGTAAAAAAGCGGATGCCGCGAGATGCGGATTTTTGCCGGAGATAGGCTGCGGTCTCGAGCGAGTGGGGGCCGATGTGGTCGCCGAAAAGCGTGAAGAGCGAGCAAGGGCCAGCCTGTCGAGACCCCAACCACGAATCGGTCCACAAACGTAAAAATGGGGACATCTCGTCGCGGCCCGAAGCGGAGACGATGACGATGTCGGCGAGAGCGGCCGCAGCAGCAGCGCTGGCGCGGTCATCCTCAATGCCAAGGAGGTCTGTCTTCCAAACCTTGATGGAGAGGGTGATCTCGTCTGAGCCATCGCCGCGCAGGATGTCGCAGGCCCTGAGAGCGCGCGCAGCAGAAACAACATTTTCGTAAACGATGACCAAGCTGAGATGATCGCGGTGGTGATTCGCAGAGGTGATCTCGGCGCATTGTTCGATGAGGTGATCCATGGTGAAGCGGTGGTGAGTTGGTTTTTCGGTGGGTTTGTTTTTGTTCGCCCGCCGGAGCGGTCGAGCCGTGCTTATGCACCAATGTGAGAATCGCCACTATGGGGTCTTCGCCCGATAGCGAGGTGAGTCGCCTTCGCTTTAGAGATGTGACCTATGGACAACACCAATCAAGACCATGTGCCGGACGGACAAGAGGAATACATCGATGCCATCGCCGAGCGGCCGACAACGCACGCGAAGCGCCCTGGATCGCACGCAGAATGGCTCCGCAGCCAATCCGATGAGCAACTCCGCCTCGTCGTCCAAGTCCTCTCACGTCACCAAGGGCTCTATCGCATATGAGCGCAACAGCCCAAACAAAGCGCCAAGCCGACAGCGAAGAGAAACCCAAGTTCAGCATCGTTCGGCCCGAAACAAAAAAACCGACCCACGCGCAGAAGACCATCACCCGGCTCTTCGCCGAGGCGGATATCGCGATCAATGGAGATCGGCCCTGCGACATCCGCGTGCGGGATGACCGATTTTTCCGAAGAGTGCTCACCGATGGAACGATGGGATTCGGCGAGTCCTATATGGAAGGTTGGTGGGAGTGCGACGATATCGAGGAGCTTTGCTACCGTGCGATCCGCTGCAATCTGGAGAACCACATTCGTCCAGGGTTGCGCTCGCTCATGGAAGTTGCGTTCTCACTTCTGCTCAATCTCCAAAGCCAATCCCGCTCCCGCGTCGTCGGGAGGAAGCACTACGATCTCGGGAATGATTTTTTCGGCGCGATGCTGGATCCCGCGATGCAATACTCGTGCGCCTATTTCAAGGGCACCACAGATCTCGCAACAGCGCAGGAATTGAAAATGGAGCTGATCTGCAAAAAGCTCGCTCTCCAGCCCGGCATGCGAGTGCTGGACATCGGTTGCGGGTGGGGTGGCTTGGCGCGATTTGCTGCCGAGAACCATGGCTGCGAAGTCACCGGCATCACCATCTCGGAGGAGCAGAAGCGCTATGCCGATGCGCATTGTGCCAACCTGCCTGTCCGGATCTTGCTGCAGGATTACCGCGAGATAGATGGGGAATACGATGCGATCGTGAGCGTCGGAATGCTCGAGCATGTCGGACCAAAAAACTACCGCACCTATATGGAAACGGTGAAGCGTTGCCTCAAGGAAGACGGGCTCTTCCTCTGCCATACGATCACCGGCAACGAACAACGCCACCTGTGCGACCGCTGGATCTCCCGCTACATCTTCGCGAATTCCACCCTCCCCAGCGTGGCGCAAGTCCTGCAAGCGGCGGAGGGGCTTTTTGTGGACGAAGATATGCACAATCTCGGGCCCTACTACGTCCCCACCCTGCGGGCTTGGGAGGCGGGATTCATGCGCTCGAGGGAGGAATATCGTCTTCGCTACGGCGAGGAATTCGTACGGATGTGGAGGCTGTATCTGCTGAGTTGCTCTGGAGCGTTCCGCGCCCGAAGCATGCAGGTCTTTCAGTTTCTCTTCTCGGCCAATGGGATTCCGAGCTCTCACCCGCTGCGACTCTCGTAGTCGGCATTATCTTGAAACCGCCCAACGAATAACGAACACTATGTACATGGGAATCGACGCCACCTTTGTGCCGGAAAAGGGTTCCGCACATCCACACCATCTCGGCATCAACGCCTGGGTGAATGAAATCGCCGCCCTCACCACTCCAGATGATATCCACTGGTGCAATGGCTCGCCCGAGGAGGATCTCCTCATGCGGAAGGCCATCGTCGCCTCGGGCGCCGGCATCTGGTTAGACCCAGCGAAGCGACCGAATTCCCTCCTCGTCCGCAGCGACCCTCGCGATGTGGCTCGAGTGGAAGAACGGACGTTCATTTGCTCCCGATCCAAAAAAGATGCCGGTCCCACGAATAACTGGGAAGCGCCGGAGACGATGAAGGCGCGACTGCGGGGGCTCATGGAGGGCTGCATGCGCGGACGCACGATGTATGTCATCCCCTTCAGCATGGGCCCAGTCGGTTCCCCCATCGCGCAATACGGCATCGAAATCACGGATAGCCCGTATGTGGTCGCGAATATGCGGATCATGACGCGGGTGAGCCCCGATGTTTATGCCCAAATCGAGCGAACAGGAGCCTACGTGAAATGCCTGCACTCTGTCGGGGTTCCACTCGAAGCCGGCGCGAAGGATGCCGCATGGCCCTGCAATCCCGAGAGCACCTACATCACCCACTTCCCCGAAGAACGGCTCGTGGTGAGCTTCGGCTCCGGCTACGGCGGGAATGCGCTGCTGGGGAAAAAATGCTTCGCCCTCCGCATCGCCTCCGCCATGGCCCGCGATGAGGGCTGGATGGCCGAGCACATGCTCATCCTCGGCGTCAAGGCCCCCGATGGCTCGAAGACCTACGTCACCGCCGCTTTCCCCAGCGCCTGCGGAAAAACGAATTTTGCCATGATGGTTCCGCCCGCCGACTTGCTGAATGCCGGTTGGGAGGTCAGCTGCGTGGGCGATGACATCGCTTGGATCAAACCGGGTCCGGATGGATACCTGCGCGCCATCAATCCCGAGGCGGGCTTCTTCGGCGTCGCACCCGGCACCTCACGCTCCAGCAATCCGATCGCGATGGACTCCATCACCCGCGACACCATCTTCACCAATGTCGGCCTCACCGATGATGGCGATGTGTGGTGGGAGGGAATGACGCCCGAGCCACCGGCCCACCTTGTGGACTGGCTGGGCAACGATTGGACGCCTGGGCGCAACGATGCGAAGGGCAAACCGATCCTCAGCAGCCATCCGAATAGCCGCTTCACGGCTCCTGCGCGGAACTGCCCGATCATTGATCCCGATTGGGAAAACCCGGCTGGCGTTCCGGTGAGTGCGATCCTCTTTGGCGGACGACGTTCGACAACGATGCCGCTCATTTTCCAGGCCTTCAACTGGGTGCACGGCGTTTATCTCGGTGCCACGATGGGGTCCGAGACCACCGCTGCCGCCGCTGGCGCCGTCGGGCAGGTGCGCCGCGACCCCATGGCGATGCTCCCCTTCTGTGGTTACAATATGGGCGACTACTTCGCCCACTGGCTCGAGATGCGCCAATCCATCAAATACGTG
>RFZT01000014.1 GCA_009920585.1 bacterium | reverse complement strand
TTTTTGACTTCGCGCACAGCCTTGTAGAGGAGGTTCGATTCCTCATGGGCGTGGGAGCCTTCGGCATTTTTAAGCGGTGTCTCGATGCAGGGAAAAATAGCGACGGCTGGGATGCCGAGTTGGCAGGCTTCCTCACAGGCTTTTAATAGTGACTCAAGGCTGCGCCTCGAAACGCCGGGCATCGATGCCACGGGATGGTCGGAATCAGAGGCATGAACAAAGAGAGGCCAGATCAAATCTTCCGTATGCAGTCTTGTCTCGCGGACAAGGCGGCGGAGATTTTCGGAGCGCCTGAGGCGGCGGGGACGTTGCAAAATAGAAATATCCACCCCGCCACCCTGCAATCGCATAGGGACGCAGTCAAGCCAGACGCCATTTCTGCTAGGCGGGAACAAAAGTGATTTTCAGTGTCTTGCGATATGAATAAGATTCGGACGTATTGAAATGAACCGTCCCATCCCAACCGAGCTTTGGCTGATTTGCCCGCGTTGCCATGCTGATTGCCTCGATCGCCAACTCGCCAAAAACGAGTATTTGCGTTGTGCGCGATGCGGGGAGGAAATCAAAACGCCTTTTGTTGGTCGAACGATCCCTGTGGCTTGGGCGCTTTCCTCGACGGGTCTCATTCTGATGGTACTGGCGAATATTTATCCGATTTTGAGCTTCAGTATCGCGGGGAATTCGCAGGAGAATATGATTTTCACAGGCATCGCAGGCCTGTGGCTTCAGGGCTACGGATTGCTGTCGGCGCTCGTTTTTTTCTGCGTGATGGCGGCTCCCGCGTTGTATCTAGTGACAGTATGGTATGCTTGTGCGGCGTGGTGCCTGCACCGACGCTGGCGTGGTCTGCCTACGGTTCTTACTATTGCCGCTTTTCTGGAATCTTGGAATCTGGTGCCGGTTTTTGCTGTCGCCTGCGTGGTCGCGACGGTGAAGCTGAAGACGCTGGGCTCTGTTCGCTGGGAGGTCGGGGCTTTTTGGGTGCTCCTCGACGCGATCTTCATCCTGCTGACGATTCAGTATTTTGATCGAAAAAAACTGATCCTTTATGTCGAGGAGGAGCACCTTTGAGTCCCCGTCTGCGTCTCCAGCTTGCTCGTGCTCTCGTAGTGACGGGGTTCATTCTTTACCTGCCGGCTAACCTTTTGCCGGTGATGACGATCACGATCACCGGCGTTGTCGAGCCACTTACCGTGATGGGCGGCGTGCAGGAGCTTTACCATACCGGCCTTGTACCGGTTGCGGGAATCGTCTTTTTGGCAAGCGGCGTTTTGCCGGTGGTGAAGTTGCTCATTATGGCTTGGATGCTCGCCCTGCACGGGTCCGATCAATCTCGCCCCTTGCGCATGGCCCTGCACGCGTTTCTCTTGAAAATCGGCACTTGGGCGATGATCGATATTTTTTTGCTCTCCATCCTGACTGCCGTAGGCCAGCTTGGCATCCTAGCTAGTGTACGGGCCGAGCCAGGTGCATTATTTTATTCCGCTTTGCTTGTTTGCAGTATTCTTGCTGTGGATATCTATAAACCCTACATGATCTGGCAGGACTCGCCGAAAAAGGCCCAATGAATACAGAAGAACCCAAAAGAGAAAAAGAAGACCACGGTGAGATCGTCGCGACCCACACCGGCAACATCGCTTGGGTGTGGATATTTCCCATTTTGGCCGCCATGGTCGCAGGCTGGCTTTTCTGGAAGCAGTGGGAGTCCCTCGGTCCTAAGATCGAAATCACTTTTGAGGATGCTCCTGGCATTCAAGCAGGGAAAACTCAACTGCTTTATCGCGGAGTCAAATCAGGTTCCGTCGAGGCGGTCGAGTTGGACAAAGATCTCAACCACGTGGTGGTCAAGGTGCAGTTGGAGGCCTTCGCCGCCGAGTTGGCCTCGAAGAATACGGACTTTTGGATCGAGCGGCCTGTGATTTCACTCACGGAATTAAACGGTCTGGAGTCCATCATTCAGGGTAACTCGATTCAGGCCAGAACGCAGGGTGGGCCTCCTGAAACCCAATTCACCGGCCTCAATAAGCAGCCTCTTTTGCCTTTGGAGAAAGGGGCCTTCACGATTCGGCTCCAGAGCAAAACGATCCCACTCATCAATCGCGGAGCTCCAGTTTACAACCGTGGCATCAAGGTCGGAGTGGTCCGAAAGAAAGGGTTCGATGAGAAGGGGCGTCCGACTTTGGATTTGTATATTGATAAAGAATATCGATCGACCGTGCGGACCAATTCGCAATTCTGGCCGATCGAGGCCACCGCACTGCAACTCGGTCAGCAAGGCCTCAAACTCGACATCGCCGGCATCGACGCACTCATCCAAGGTGGAATTTCCTTTGATCATTTCGGGGAGCCTGGAGCGGAGGCTGCGAGCAACAGCGTTTTTGAGTTTAGCCTCAATGAATTTGATGCCCGCACGTGCGGAAAAACCTTCACCGTCCTGTTTCAGGAGGGGCGAGGGTTGATTGCCGGAGCGACCAAGGTCTGCTATCTCGGCCATCCCATCGGCCTCATTGATTCGGTCGAAGCAGTTCCCGCATCCCATAGTGTTAAAACCACAATGCGGTTTTATCCCGAATATGACGCCATTGTGGATTCTGCCACAAAGCTCTCGCTTGTTTGTCCACGGATTTCTTTGGAAGGAGTTACCGGCTTGGACACCCTGATTACGGGAGTTTACATCGACATGCAGCCAGGCGTCGGCGGGAAGCCTGCGACCGAGTTACTCGGACGCACGATCTCGGATAGGGAGTGGCAGACCATCCAAGATGAGCGCAACGGTATGTTGCTCACCCTCTACGCTCATAAATTACCGACCATCGATAAGGGGGCTCCGGTGTTCCATCGAGGACTCACTGTCGGGACGGTGCTCAAAAAATCACTCGACTCGAATGACCGGGCGACACTGCAGGTCGTCATCAAGCCCGAGTTCCGCCATCTCATTTCGGGGAACTCCCGCTTCTGGCGGATTCCTGCAACATCTGTCAAAATCGGCCCCGGAGTTCTGCATGTGGAATTGGAAAGTGTCGAGGCGCTGCTGCAAGGAGGTGTCCAGTTTGAGAGCTTTGGCACATCGATCAAAAGTGAGTCCCCCGTTTCTGAGTTTCAGCTTTTTGATGATAAGAAAACGGCACAAGCGGAATCCACTCCGATTCGAATCCGATTCGACAATGGGCGTGGCTTGGTTGCAGGTCGGAGTGAGCTTCGATACTTGGGGGTCCCTGTCGGAATCGTCGAAAACGTCGAAACCAAGGGTCAGTATGTCTGGGTTGTGGCTCGTCTCAATTCGGGCTACGACGCACTCCGATCTCAGGATGCGGTTTATTCCGTCGTACGCCCGAATATCTCGCTCCAAGGTATCACTGGCTTGGAAACGCTCGTGAGCGGCGTTTACATCGAGTGCACGCCTGGAAGCTCCAAAAAAATGGCCACCTCCTTTGTTGGCAAGACCACATTTGACTCGGAGGAAATCACTCCGACCGGCCTGAGCGTGAAGCTCAAAGCCGAAGGAAGCCCGATCAACCCTGGTGCTTCGATCTACTACCGTGGTATCAGCGTGGGGCGGATTACCGAAAAAACTCTCTCGCTGGACGGTCGCGATGTGCTTCTGACGGGCGTCATTAACCGCAAGTATTCCCACCTTGTGCATGAGAATACCAAATTCTGGGACGCCAGCGGTCTCAAGGCTACTGTCGGTTTCCTGAAGTTCCGGATTCAAACGGGATCCGTGATAGCCCCAGACGGTCAAGTCTGCTTTGCGACTCCAGACAATGCCGCGATGGGCCCAGCCTCAAATGATGGTGATACCTTCACTTTGTATTCCGAACCCCAGGCCGATTGGGCCAAGTGGAATCCCTCCATCCCGACCAAGGAGTAAACGGCTGGAGGCCGGAAAACTGGAAACCTGAGACTGGAAACTGGAAACCGGAAAGTTGAATTCTGAATGTGCTTCATCTCGGGCAGAACTAAATATCTCAACCCCTCGAAAAGATGGCAATCGAGCTATGAGCAAGCCGAAGAAACTCCAGATTCGCAACAGCACCGCAGAGTTCCTCGTCTTCACCACAGGCATCGGCTCGGCTGAATTCTCTCGCCAAAGTCGTCTTGCCAGACTGGCGCGGCCCAAGAGAGCCGCCACCTTCGAGACCCTCAGATTCTCCGCAATTCGCTCCAGAAAATAAGAGCGATCCATAGAGATGCCATTTATTGTGAAAATCCAGCGATGAAAACCGAAATTTCACAGAAAAATTAAAACAAATGACGTGGAGTGATTTGTGTTGGCTTGATCTGCGGATTGAACCTTGTAGTGGAGCCTCTATGCGCGCTGAGGCGTTCTTGGATGCCAATGTGCTGCTCTACGCGAGTTCCAATGCGGCAGAGGACAAAGCAAAAAGAGAGTGCGCCTAGGGGGTGATGATTGAGGCTCCTTTTGTATAAAGACTGAAGCAAATCAAAGAGTCGAATCTTTACAATATCGAAAGCCATGCGCCCGAGCACACGGAACGCGGTGAGACGCCAAGCAAACTATTGCCATGATTTCCTTTTACCGCTTCCTTGCGTGTCTTCATACTAAGCCGAATGCTTGATGCTCTCCGCCGCCTTTGTCTGGGGTTCGCTTTGATCCTAGCTGCCGCAGCCACCCTTCTTCTCACAGATCTGGGTTCGCGGAAAAACGCGAACACCATGTCTGGCGTCACAAAGGAAAAGACGCTCCGCATCGCACTCGTGCAGCATAGCTCCATTAAGGCCCATGATGATGGCGCCGGCGGCGCCATTGAGGCCCTAGCCCAGCGTGGCTACGCTGAAGGCGACGGCGTGAATATCAAGAGATTCAATGCTCAGGCCGATCCAGGGACAGCTAGCGCGATCGCAAAGCAAGTCACATCTGGCGAGTACGACATGATCATTACCATCGGTACTCCCTCATTGCAGTATGTGGCCAATGCCAATCGGGACGTCAGTCGCACAAGGCATGTTTTCGGCCTCGTCACGGATCCCTACTCGTCGGGAACGGGTATCGATGCCTTGGATCACTCCAAACACCCTTCCTACATGACGGGTTCGGGATGCATGCAACCGGTCGCTGATGCCTTTGAAACCGCAAAAAAAATGTATCCCGCCCTGCGATCGGTGGGGCTTATCTGGAACCCCTCGGAATCCAATTCTCAAGCGCAGACGCTCATAGCGCGGCAAGTCTGTGCGAGGCTCGGTATCGAGCTTGTTGAATCGACCGTGGACAACTCGACCAGCGCCCTCGAAGCGGCCTCGGCGCTCACCTCCCGTGGCGTGCAGGCTATATGGATCAGCGGTGACATCACGGTAGCCCTTGCCGCAGATGCGATCATCACGATTGCCCGTCGAGCGAACATCCCGGTTTTTTCTTCGTTCCCGCCCTTGGTCAAGTCGGGTTCGCTTTTTGATCTCGGCGCCAATTATTTCGAGATCGGCAAGACGACTGGAGGGATCGCTGCCGATGTCCTAGATGGAAAGAGCCCAGCGGACATTCCAGTGGAGAACATTGCACCCAAGATTTTTCTTTTAAACGAAAAGGCACTCATTGGTCTGCGCGATCCATGGCAAATCCCTGCCGCCCTCCGTGCTGAGGCCGGCACTTGGGGGTCTGCTTCGGAGACCAAGATTCCTGAGGAGCATCCGCTTTCGAGCAAGCCGTGAAGCCATTTTTTCTAACCAAGAGCGATTTTTTTAAACCATGACTCTACTCATCGGAGCAACAACCGTCGGATTAATCCTAGCCCTTCTCTCGCTCGGTGTTTACTTGAGCTTCCGAGTTTTCAGTTTTCCCGACATCACGGCCGATGGCTCGTTTACGCTTGGCGCAGCGGTGTCTGCGATACTGATTGTGCAGGGCCATTCGCCTTGGATCGCGACGATGGCGGGATTTTTCGCAGGCATGTTAGCAGGAATGGTCACGGGTGTGCTCTCCAGTAAATTTCAGATCAACGGACTCCTGAGCGGTATACTTGTGATGACGGCGCTCTACTCTGTGAATCTTCATGTCATGGGTAAAAGTAATCTCCCCATGGCCAATCAAGCTACGCTGGCCAGCGAGGCGGAGCGCTTAGCGGGAGTCCTCTTCGGACTTCAAGGCGATCTGCATGTTATCGGATGGTCCGTCGGCCTTCGCGACGCCGCAGTGCTGGTCGGCGTTTTTGCCCTTATTGCCGTATGTGGTCTCACCCTTTATTTCTTCTTCCGCACGAACCTTGGCACCGCGATGCGTGCGGCGGGCAACAATCCTCAAATGATCCGGGCGCTCGGAGTCAATGTGGATGCCCTTCTCATTCTTGGTCTCGCCCTTTCAAACGGCCTGATCGCCCTGAGCGGATCGCTTCTGGCCCAGTATGAGGGATTCGCTGACGTTCAGATGGGCGTGGGAATGGTCGTCTGGGGACTGGCTAGCGTGATCATTGGCGAAGCCCTTGTTGGATCGAGTCGGCTTGGCCTTCTGATCACCGGTGCGGTGATGGGCTCGCTCCTCTTTCGCTTGCTGGTGGCTATCGCTCTGCGATGGGGGCTCGATCCGAATGATCTCAAAATTGTGACCGCTTCATTTGTATTCATCGCCCTAGTTGCTCCGTCCATTCTTCGTAAATTGAAGCCCACCCCAGTGGAAAAAATCGCCTGATATGCTTGAGATTTCTGATATTCGCAAAACTTTCCACCCCGGCACGCCTAACGAGGTCCGCGCTTTACAGGGAGTCTCTCTCGATCTCAAGGCGGAGAGCTTTGCGATCATCATCGGCACTAATGGATCGGGTAAGTCGACCCTTCTCAATGCCGTTGCGGGGAGTTTCATCACCGACACGGGCCGGATCCATCTTGCTGGGCACGACATCACCCGCTGGCCGGAGCACAAAAGGGCCTCGCTTGTTGGCCGCGTTTTTCAAAATCCCTTCATGGGAACGGCCCCAGATATGTCGATCGAGGAAAACCTCGCGCTGGCGGCGCGCCGGGGATTGCCCCGAGGTCTCGGTTGGGCCCTGCCAAGAACTCTTCGTCGTGAGCTCCGCGATCGCGTCAGCGATCTTCAAATGGGGCTGGAAAACCGACTCGACAATGCGATCGGCTCCCTGTCCGGTGGGCAGCGCCAAGCTCTCACGCTCCTCATGGCATCGTGGCTCAAGCCCGACCTGCTTTTGCTAGACGAACACACCGCCGCTCTCGATCCTAAAAGCGCCGACAAAGTCATTCAACTCACACAGGAGATTGTTGAGCGCGACAAACTCACCACTCTCATCGTCACTCATTCGATGACCCAAGCGGTGAATCTCGGCGATCGCATCTTGATGATGCACAAAGGTCGGCTTCTTCATGACATCGCTGGGAGTGAGCGGCAACGCATTACCGCTGGGGATTTGCTCGAACGCTTCGAAGAGGCCGGGCGGCGCGAGGTCGATTCCGAGGCGAAGGATTGAGGCTATGCAGGCTCGGCTTCAACCACGACAAAACTAAAGGAGCACAAATGTGTGGAATTATTGCTGTAATCGATACCAATCGGGTCCCAATCGCACGAGAGGCCTTATGGAATTCCATCCAAAGCATGCATCATCGAGGGCCAGATGGTCAGAATATTTGGATCAATCCTACTGGAACCGTTGGCTTGGGTCATGCAAGACTCTCCATTATTGATCTTTCGGGAGGAACACAACCCTTGATCAATGAGCGCGCGGGTTGTGTTGCCGTAGTAAATGGCGAATTTTATGACTACGAAAAAACGCGTAGCCAACTCCAGAGTGAGGGTTTTACATTTAAAACACAGTCAGACAGTGAAATCCTGATTCACCTCTGGGAAAAATACGGAACGGAATGCGTTCACCATCTCAGGGGGGAATTTGCTTTTGCCCTTTGGGACTACCGAAAAGAAGTCCTATTTGTTGCTCGCGACCGATTCGGCATAAAACCCCTCTACTACACAAACCAGAATGGACGATGGATCTTTGCCTCAGAGGTCAAAGCCATCAAAGCCCTTGGTGTTCCCATTGAATTTAATGACCTAAGCGTTCAATTGGCGTTTACTTACGGCCTTAACGACACTCAAACCCTATTCAACGGAATTTCGCAACTGGCACCGGGGCACCTCATGGTGATTTCGGGCAAAAATGTGAACTCCCGGAAATACTGGGACTTCAATTATCCGGAACAAGGTCACACGTCTAATATGGCATTTGAAGAGGCCAAAGAAGAAGTTCAACGACTTTTATTAGAAAGTGTGGCTTTGAGATTAAGAGCCGATGTCTCTGTAGGAATTTATTTGAGTGGTGGCTTGGATTCCTCTGCGGTTGCTGGCATGGCTGTTTCGCTGGGGGGAAAAACGAAAAAGGCCTATACCATTGCGTTTAATGATGAAAGATACGATGAAGCAAGACTGGCTTCGGAGACCGCACAACATTTAGGCATACCAATCACGGTTCTCAATGTCAGTGAAGCAGATATTGCAGACAATTTTTTCCAAGCCATTGCAAAGTGTGAAGGCATTATCGAAAATCCCGCACCCGTTGCGAAATTTCTTTTAAGCCGAATGGTATACAACCACGGAGAAAAAGTTGTTCTTACGGGAGAAGGGTCGGACGAAATCTTTGGTGGCTATCCTCATTTTCGGCAGGATATGTTTTTAAACAACAAACACGGACAACTCAAAGCCGATATCGAAGATTTTGAACAAAAAATGGTTGCTTCGAATTCACTCACGTCGGGCGCGCTCTTGGGCGACTTTAGCAGTCCAAGCGTCGCAGAGTTTGATGCATCCCTAGGGTTTACGCCCATGATTTATAAAACAATTGGAGCCTCAATCCCATTGGTGTTTCCTCTTTTTAAAGAAAACAAAACACAACCTTCCAAACGAGATCAACTTGCAAAGTTGTTTTTAAATTCGTTTGACATTCCGAATCAGTTAAAAAATCGGGACGCGATGCATGCCTCTATGTATCTCTGGTCCAAAACTTTTTTGTGCAATCGACTGCTGCGTTCTTACGGGGATGGAATGGAAATGGGCCATTCCATTGAGGGTCGAGTGCCCTTTTTAGACCATCATTTGGTAGAATTTGTGTCTCAGTTGCCAGTTCACTACAAGGCAAAAGGAGTTACCGACAAATTTATCTTGAGAGAAGCCGCAAAACCCTACCTAGCAGCAACTATTTTTGCTCGAGAAAAATACCCCTTCGCGGCCCCCCCGGTTGCTGCTGTCAAAAACGGCAAACTCATGCAACTTTTAGTGGATACGCTTAATAGCGATAGCGTAGCTCAAATTTCCATTTTGAACCGAGATACCTGTAAACGCGTCGCCTCTTTGCTTGCGAGCACTAAAGGCACGCAATCAAAAGCAATGGAGATCATTGCATTAAGAATTGCAAGCCTAGTTGCAATTCAGGAGTCCCTAATCTCTTAACTTGGATCACCAATCTGCCCAATTCAACGAGTTTTTTGCCGGATTCACCACATAGTTCTGGACTTAATCCCTAATTTTTGTAACCAGTCGTGGCGGGATCAGTTCTGGGAAAATAGATCGATAGGCACAACGCCTGCGACTCCGCACGAATTGTTTCCATCAACCATTCATTCCATGATCACCCGTTCCATAAAATGTCTCCTCACAGCAACTCTGCTTCTCGCAGCATGCGCTCTATCAAGCACAGCATTGGCTGAAGATTTGACCCTATACTCCAATGTTGTAAAACATGTCGACGCCCATAATGCAGCCAAGGATTTCGGTGTAGGCCATCGCCGGATTCGCGAGAATGAAATCCGGCTCTCCGAGAAAGGAAAAGTGGTTGGCAAATGCTACTCGATCTCTACCACAGTAAAGGTGAACAGCAAGGCGGGCACCGGGACCCGCGTTGCGCTTGGAGTGGTGCAACTTCCCAAGGGCACTTTTTGGACTGAAACCACCGCGACTGATATGCCCCACAAGGCTGTTCCTGGGTTAGGTCACAAACATAGCGGCATTATCCTCGGTGGAACCCGCGATTACGAAGGTGTGACTGGCTCCTACGATCTTGAACTCAGCAAGGACGGCAAATATACCGTCTCAGTTTGCCACATCGTGCGGGATAAAAAATAACAAATATTCTTTGGACAGTCTGTTGATACTTCAATGGGCTCGTTATGATTTGTATTCTGGTTTCGGAGGGGAGGCCCTCCGAAATCTTTTCAATTTTTGGATTGCTTTGATGTCACAGCGCGATCGTGTCGCCAAAACACAGATCCTACTCAAGGTTCAAAAAAATTCTTTGCTGGGTGACTTTACATCTTCATGGATTCTTCTGTTACGCGTTCCATTTCCCAGTTGCCCTGCTCACTTTTTAGCGAGATTCTTGCTGCGCATGCATCGTTGAAGCCAGATGCGACGGCCTACACATTTCTCAAGGATGACACGCAGGCGGTTTCCAATTCTTATCGTGAACTTGAGTTGGCTGCGTCCCGTATCGCCACGGAATTGCTGAAGCGGGGAAGAGGCAACGGGAATGTGCTTTTACTTTTTCCTCCGGGGCTTGATTTCATTCAGGCCTTTATTGGCTGCGCACTGGCAGGCGTCCCATCCGTTCCTCTCAGTATCCCGAGGGCAAGGCAGTCCCTCTCCGGGTTAGAAAAAATTGCCAACGGTTGCGGCGCCAAAGTTGTCCTCTGCACCCAAGCTGTTCTCGGGATTCTGAAAAGCCGGATACCGCTAGGATCTCTTCTCGATCAACTGGTTTGGATTCCTATCGATGAGCTGGATCATTCTGAGTCCTCACTCTTCACAGCTTCGCCCGTCCAGCCTTCATCCCCTGTTTTTTTACAATACACATCCGGTTCGACGGGTTCCCCCAAAGGCGTGGTTATTTCCAATGAGAATCTCCTGCACAATCTTCGAAATATTGCTTCCCTCTACAACATGGCGGAAGGTTCCCAGGTCGTTTCTTGGCTTCCGCATTTTCACGATATGGGGCTGGTCGGGGCGATTCTGACCTCACTCTACGCTGGAATCCCGTGCATATTTCTTTCCCCGAACGATTTCATTCAGAAGCCCTATCGTTGGCTCAAAGCCATCAGTGATTATGGAGGAACATTGGGAGGAGCACCAAACTTCGCCTATGACCTGTGTGTCTCCAAAATCTCACCTGCGGAAGTCGAGACCCTTGATCTGCGCCGTTGGAGACTCGCTTGGAACGGCGCGGAAACGATCCGCGCCTCGACCCTGTCCGCTTTCGCTGAGCACTTCCGCAAAGCGGGCTTTTGTAAAAAGGCGTTTGCTCCCTGCTACGGATTGGCGGAAGCAACCTTGATGGTCACTGGTTGCGGGGCCCGCACGGAAAATAAAATCATCAGCATCACGCGTTCCAGTCACCTCAAAGGCGAATTGGTGGAGTTGGCGGCAACCCCTTCCGCAGAAACTCAGGAACTCGTTGGCTGCGGCCAAAGTTTTTCCGATCAAAGCGTGCGAATCGCTGATGCCGCCTTGTTGCTTTCACTCCCGGATCTGCAGATCGGCGAGATCATGGTGAAGGGGCCCAGCGTTTCCAAAGGGTATTGGAACAACACAGCGGCATCAGCTTCCGTCTTTGACCTGTTGCTTGATGGCGAAGCAGGGTTTCTGCGAACAGGTGATTTAGGATTTCTCCATGAAGGCGAACTTTTCGTCGTTGGCCGGGTGAAGGAGACGATGAAGCTCAATGGAAAATCCTTCTACGCTTATGATATCGAATTTACAGCCTGTGAGTCGAGCCCATGCCTGAAAAAAAATGGGGCCGCGGCTTTCTCGATACAAGGCGTCGAGGGAGAGTTGCTTGTATTGATCTGTGAAGTCCGAAGGGATCGCCTGAAAAATTTTAATGGCGAAGAAATCCGCAAGGCGATTGCGAAAGCGCTCTTTGATGAACACAATGTGACCGTTCATGATATCGTTCTCATCAAGCCAGCCACGTTGCCGATGACCTCCAGCGGCAAGATCAAACGTCTCAAATGCCGCGAACTCTATTTACAAAACTCCCTCGAACCTCTTTATACCTCACGATCCTTACTTATGAATAAAAGCTTAAACCCTGCCGTTTTGACTCATCAGTCCCTAGTGGATCTTTCCCCTTCTCTCCGCGAGAAAAGTCTTCTCGCCAACCTCAAGGTTGTAACGGCTTCGTTGACCGACTGCGATCCCGCGATGATCGATTCCTCACAGAATCTCCACCAAGATATCGGTCTTGATTCGATTCGCTTGATCGAGCTGAAAGTCCATCTCGATCTTTTATTGGGCAATGATTTTCCACTTGAGAAATTTGCGGCTATAGAAACGCTGGGAGAACTTGCCAAGGAATCGATCGAATATCTGACCCTAGAAAAAACGCCATCACAGATTTCGTCGGAGATTTGCCCTGGTCCAACCTACCCGCAGGATTTGGTTGTTCTAGAAAAGATTCAAAATGGATTTTTCGATTACCTTCTGCAACTCCGAGAGCAATATGGCAGGGTCGTCCGATTTGTCTGGGGTTCAAAGACGATTTACATGCTCAGTGAACCGGAAGATGTCAGAGAAATTTTCGTCAAAAGGACGGAAGAGTTCATTCGGGGCGATATCTTTATCGGAATCAGATTAACCTCAGATCTTCAAAACGTCTTCTCGGCTGAAGGCGCGGAGTGGAAGGTGCAACGCGATCTGGCTCAACCGCTCTTTACCCGCGCGGCGATCGAAAACTTCTGTGATACGATCCCTGAGCGGGTTCTCGATTGTCTCTGCGATGAGGATGGGCGAAAAGTGTCCAGAGACGTCGATCTCACTTATACCAGTAGGGAGATCACCCTTCGCATTATACTTGGCAAGTTGCTTGGTATAAATGATAAAAATAGAGTCAAATGCATTCTGGAAAGCTTGACTGATGTTGACAACTTTCAAGTTCCCTACTTCTACATATTTTCGCATAAAATTAAAAATGCCCCCATTCAGAACGAGAAGTTGCGCTTATATTTTGATCCGCTGATTTTTGAACACATCGATCAGCATCTCGACCATCCGGATCAATACCAAGATATTCTCGCTTCCTACATTGCCACGGACTTCGTGAAGGCTATGCCAAGAGCAGAGCAGCGCATTTACCTAAGAAGCATGGTTTTCACTTACATTTTGGCGGGATTTGAATCAACCGGCAGTGGCTTTTTTTCGACTCTCTTTCTTCTGGCAAGCCATCCGGAAAAGCTCCGTAAAGTCAGAGAAGAGGTTTTGTCTGCGTTCCCTGACTCTCAATTGAAATCGCAAGACGTCCTTTCAAAGCTTCCTTATACCTATGCCGCAGTGAACGAGGCTCTGCGTCTCTACCCGCCAGTTTGGTTCAATGGTCGGGAGGCAACGCAGGATACAACATTCCGCGGAATCCCGATTCAAAAAGGCGATTTTATGCTCACCTCGCCGTATGTGATCCAACGAAATCCTCTCTATTGGGAAAATCCCTCCGAATTTCTTCCGGAACGGTTTCTGGAAAAAAATGTCCCCATGGGTGCCTTTGTTCCTTGGGGCTCTGGTCCAAGGCTCTGCGCCGGAAAATGGCTTGCGCTTTTCGAGCTTATCCTTGCAACAGCCACGATTGTAAGGAACTATGATTTCAATGTGACTTATGAGGGGGAATTCGAACTGACCACATTCTTCACCTTGAGACCCAAAAACACCTTCCGAGCTACACTTACCCCACTTCCCTAATGCCCAGCGGGCTGCACTCAGAAAATTCGGACGAAGCTTACCTTGGAAAACTGGGTCCTCTTCCAGACCGATTGATTTTTCTTCTCGGCCCCCACAGGTCGGGAACCACATACCTGCATCAGGCGCTCGTGGATACGGGAGCTTTTGACTACATTTCTTATTACGATTCGGTCGAATTTGATCGATTGATCGTCAACCAAGAAACCGGTCGTAGGGAAGCTGTGATCCAATCGCTGAGGGAGGAAATGGAGAGCTTTGGCCCCACTCGAGGCGTCGACCATATGGAAATCAACCCTCTCCATGCGGAGGAATATGGTTTCCTCCTCGAAAGACGTTTCTTCCTCGAAAAGCGTTATCACAATGTTCAACAGGCCGCCCCCATTTCGAACACTGATTTCGAACCCTTAAAGACTCTCTGCCGCAAAAAACGCTTCCTGTCTCCCGAACGGAAGCCCTTGATATTAAAGAACCCGATCGATTTCTACGATGGTTTTATTCGTATTTCAGAAAATTTTCCTGCTTCCCAATTCATCTTTATCCACAGGCATCCCCTGGCTGTCTTCAACTCGCATATTCTATTCTGGAGAAATTTAATCAAAAGCAAAAACCCATGGGTGGCCAAAATCGACCGCGCCTACGATGCAGTTTTTGATTCGCCCCTACTGCTCCAAGCCATCCATTTGTCCACCCTCAGCCCGCGCGGATTGCAATTGCTTTTTGAAAAGTACTGCAATGCATACGATTTTTATATTAATCATATCCAGTCGCTCGCTTCTGATCGCATCGTAAGTCTCCGCTACGAGGATCTCTGCAAAACCCCCTTGGATGTTTTGCGGCGCATCATTCACAAGCTGGATTTGCCCATCGATGAGGAGTGCCTCGACGCCCGACCATCACCCAGAAAAACGGCCATCCTACCCGAAGTGGAGCGCATCTATCAAGCCAATGCCGAACGAATTAAACCCTACTTAAATCACCTACACTATTCAACTATGCCAAATGAGTCATAGCCAAAATGCTCCATCTGATTCCTCCTCCGGAATAAAAAATATCCTTTTGACCGGGGCGACTGGTTTCATCGGCGCGCATCTCCTCACAAACATCCTGCACCATACGGACGCGCGAGTCATGTGCCTAGTGCTTGGGGGTTCAATCCCCGAGGCGACTCAAAAAATCGCTGCCAACTTAGAGAGACACCATCTTTCCGTGGACTGGAGCAGGGTCAGCATCGTCTTGGGAGATCTCTCTCAACATCTATTCGGGATGAGTGATGCTGATTATGATAGCCTTAAACAAGAAATCGATCTGATCATTCATGCCGCAGCTGATGTCTCGCTGCTTCGCGAATACGAACAACTTAAAGCAGTGAATGAGGGCGGCCTCGGCAGGGTGCTGGAGTTCGCAAATGGGGAGAGGCGTATTCCCGTAACGCACCTCTCATCCTACTCGGTCTTCAATGAGGCTTCGTATCGTGAAGAGCAGGAGGTCTTCGAGGAGCCTCTTCGCCGCACGGAGCCAATATTCCGGAGCGGATATGCAAAATCAAAGTGGATGGCTGAGTTTCTGTGCAATGAAGCGCGAGCTTCCGGCGCTCCCGTCCAAATCCTCCGCTTGCCATATATTTCGGGGGCAGCATCCTCTGGGATATGCAATCCGAATGGATATATGGATCTTATCTTGAAGGCCATGCTTTTCACCTCGTTGGCGCCGGAACTGGATTTTAGTCTGACTTGCCTGCCGGTCGATATTTGCGCCGATCTCGTTGTCCGAATTTCTCTGCATTCCCAAGCTAACCCCTACATTTTTCATCTCACGCCCTTCGCGCCATTTTCCTGGTCTGAAATCTGCGAAGCCGCAAGCAATTATGTTCACAATCTGGAGCATCTGCCTGCCCTCGAATGGTATCAACATATCAAAAAATGCGCTTTGACCCAGCGTGCGCTTTTTCCCATTGTCGCCTTTTTGGCTAAAGACCCATCGCTTTTGCAATTCCGATCGAATATCCATCGACTTCATTTTGATACAAATAACCTCACGCCCTATCTTGGCGAAGCCCCTGCTTTTCCTCAAGGTCGATCAGCCTATCTGAGGCGTTACATGGAATCTATCGCCAAGGTTTGAAGCCTTGCTCACTTCAGCCTGAATGCAGCAGATTTAACCACAATCGAAAAGGCGGGGCCTTTGAGATAGAGCAACCGAAGGTTGGCCCGAATGGCGAGCCAAGCGCGAGCGAGCGATTCAAAAAACACAAAGAGCACAGAGAGTGAGTTGCTTGCAATTCGATAAGTATTCCATGTTTTGTATTGCCTCCAAGATTCCCATGATCCTCCTGTATATCCTGTTATTCCTGTCATCCTGTCTAAAAATCCGTTTTCGGGTTCAGTTGGCCTCGTAAATCGCATCGACCAGACCGGTGCAACGCTCACGCGGAAGGACTCCAGCTTCCCAATGGCTCATCAAATAGGCAAACCCGATTCCTCTTTCTGGATCAGCAAAACCAAGGCTGCCACCCAAGCCGATGTGGCCGAAAGCGGACGCCGATGTCCCAAATAGAAAACGCGATTTTTGACCATTGTCATCCAGCGGATCCATCATGAAACCGGCCGAGAATGCCATATCACATTGTAGAATGTGGTCGAACCCCTGCGTCAACCTTGTGGACATCCAATCGAGGGTTTGCCTTTTGAAGAAAGTGCTGCCGTTCTGTGTGCCCCCATTAGCCAGCATGGCGTAAAATTTTGCTAATCCCTCCGCAGAGGCTATGCCTCCGACAGAGGGGAAGGTGGCAGCCCAAATACGAGGCGTATTCCATTCGGCGAGCCCTCCTGGGAGGTTGGCGGGCCTGGTGAATGCTCTATGAACCAGCGAATCCGGATCCGCAAAGGCTCGCGCAAAAAGCACATCAGAATCTTCAAGATTCGGGAAGACCGATCCACAGCTCGATTCCGAGTGGATCGCCAAAAACCCGGCGCCAGTAGTCACCGAGAGTCTCGCCGCCAGTCAGACGGCGCAGTATTTCTTCCAAGGCATAAGCAAAAAGTTGGGGGCTATATGCAGACCCTGCATCGGAAGGTAGTAGCGGGCGCTGTTTTTCAATAGAGTGCACAATTTCTTTCTTATCAGATAATTGAAGCGTAATGTCATTCGCTGCACAAAGCCCTGCTCGGTGGGATAGCAGCTGCCCAAGCGTCATCGCACGCTTGCCGCCTTGGGCGAATTCCGGCCAAAAATCTGAAATAATTGAATCAAGATCCGCCCCGGCCTCTTGCATCGCATGGAGGACGCAGGCCACGACAACGCCCTTCGTTCCAGACCCCATCCCTACAAGCGTGTCCTCCCTCCATGGCCGCAAGCACTCGGCATCGAGAAAACCTCCGTAAAGCGAAATCAATTTCTTCTCGCCATCAAAGACACACAACCCGCTCCCTGAATCACGACCAGCGGAAAAATTTTCTCTAAACCGAACCTCAACTTCTTTCATGGAGCGAATAAAGACATTGTGGAGTTTATCTTACAGATTAGTGATGCAAAGTCAATATTGTTACGGCAACGCTGCGAAAAATTCGGTGTCTGCGACGAATGCACGTACTTCTAAGCCATTAAGAAATGGATTCTTGCAGAGGATCCTAAAGGTCTTGTAATACCAAAAGCAGCATGCTTTTGGATTTTAGGAGAGGGGCACAGGGCGTCATCGCCCGTGTGTGTTGGCGTGCTCCTTGGTTCCGCTGGGCAGGGTGCGAGCAAGTAGGCCAGTGTCCACACGGCCGAGACGGCCATTCCCCCTTTCTTTTGCGCTGCAAAGTCTAATTTCAAAGAGACAATGGTATAAGGAGTTTTTTGCATGATTCTGGAGGAGCTGGGATCTGGGGGGCGAGAGGGAAGTATGGTGCCCCTTTTCGTTCCCAACCAAGTTGAACGCTCGACTTTCCTCACAGAGTCAAAAGCTAACGCATATCCAGGGTTTTGAGACTGCCCACTCATGTGCGGTGGTCTCCCCATGGCACACCTCGATGCGAGAGGCGAGTTTCCAAGCCACATGAAAATATTTTATTCTGCTTCCTCCCTGAACGAGGAAAGGCCGAACCTTGCGAAACGCCGTGTTTTAATCCATCTACTGGTTGGCGCAGCGGCAGTATTATCCTTCTGGATGCCTCATTCAGCACGCTCCGCAACAGTTATTTACAATGGATCAGGAGACCTTGATGACAAAAAAAGTTGGTCCGAGCAAGTGATACCGACATCGCGTGACGAGGCCATTTTTGATGTCGTTAAAAGCGATATCTTCAGCACGGAGTCGCTCAACTTTGGTAACATCGTGTGGAATAACAACACCAGCTCAAGTATTTCAATGAAAGCGAATGGCATTACTCGATATCTCACTCTCTCTGGAGAAGGCCTAGGCGAGGCAACCATTAAAGCAGGCGGCTCAAAAGGGGACCTCTTGCTCATGGGAGAGAATGCCAAATCGAGCACGCTGAAATTTGAGGCAGTCAAAGGCAACGGAGAGCTCCAAATCCAAATGGATGCGGACAGGGACCTCTTGCTCATGGGAGAGAATGCCAAATCGAGCACACTGAAATCTGAGGCAATCAAAGGCAACGGAGAACTCCAAATCCAACTGGATGCGGACGGGAACTTTAATGTCCTCAACGCCGAAGCAACTCTCGATATTTCAGTAGTCGTCACAGGTGATAAATCCCTTACCAAGACGGGAGAAGGCACGCTCATTTTCGGCGCGAGCAATACCTACACTGGGGTGACAACGGTCAAATCCGGTACGCTCAAAGTCAACGCAACAAACGCCCTCGGCGCAACTAAGGTCATCGATCTGCAGGGCGGCTCGCTGCTTGTCGGGGCATCCGACACTCTCAACGACAAGGCCGATATCCTGATGGGTAACGCCAAACTCGAGATGATTGGCAAAGACATCACTGAGTATGTTGGCGCTCTGACTCTTACAGGAAACTCCGTGATTGATGTGCGGGAACTCCAAGGATCAAACAATTTCTTGTATTTCGCTTCCAGCTACATAAAGCAGGGCTGGGCCAAAAATACCAGCCTCTCGATCTGGAACTGGGATTCCAGCGGAGAAAACCACATCTACTTCGGCTCCGACTCACAAGGTCTTAGCGAAACTCAGTTGCGACAAATTTCTTTCTACAGCGACTTTGGAAATGGATTCATAGGCAACGCTTTCATATCTAATGACGGGGAAATTACGACAATCCCAGAAGCCCAGAGCATCGTCGTTGCAATACTCCTATTGCTGGGCGGGATGACGCATTTGGTTAGAGTCGGGTTTCGTTTGAAGGTTCCGAGCGAAAGGAGTCTGAATTGACTTTTAATCGCTTTAAACCCGAAAACAGCTTTTTAGACAGGATTTACAGGATTAACAAGAGCGGTTTCCGAAAGCGGCGAACCCCACAAAACGATCCAATTGGATTCGCTCTAATTCATTCACCCTCAGTGCTCTCTGTGTCCTTTGATTCACTGTGTTCACTCCTCCGGAGTTGCCTTCGGCAATCTATCTCCCTTTGGTCGGTTGTGGTTAATTCCGCCGGATTAGGGTTAAAAACGCTTACCCCTAATTGAATAGCCCCAGTGCAGAAATTTAATTTTCATTCATATTCATGCCAACCAAAGAGTCATGGGGAGGCAACCCTTTTTAAATGGTTAATTCTACTTTTTTACAGCACGGCCCGGAGGCGTTTGCTCTCCAAGTTGCTGATTTGAATCGGCTCCTTGGCGCCCTTAAGCTGGAGCTCCCAGCAGAGGAGATTTTTTCTCACTAGCGATAGCTATAGGGGTCAGGCATTGATTATTGACATCCGAGCAAGAGCTGAGAACTAGCGAGAGGTATTCCATGGTCTATAAAAAATTCCTGCTTGCGAAATAGCCCGTATTACCATATTTATGGAGTATGAAAACGACGATCGAACTGCCTGATGAACTTTTCCAGCGGGCCAAGGTGATGTCGGCCGAGCGTGGTACCACGCTGAAGGAGATCATGGTTCAAGCATTACAATTGTGGTTTCGCACCCCGGCGAAAGACGCGGAAAAGGAGCGCCAAGCGACCGTGAAGCGTTTGCTCAAGGCGATGCAGGCCTCCAATTCGGAACCGATGAAACCTCTCAAGCGAGAGGAAATCTATGAGCGCTGAGGCGTTCTTGGACGCCAATGTGCTGCTCTACGCGAGTTCCAATGCGGTAGAGGACAAGGCGAAAAGAGATCGAGCTCAAGCGTTGATGATTGAGGCTCCATTTGCGTTGTCCGCCCAAGTCTTGCAGGAATACATCGCCAACGCGCTGAGAAAGAAACAACTTGGAATCAGTGAGGCGAACATTGAAGCCATGCTGGAACTCACTTCGACATCGATAGTCTTGCCGGTCACACTCGAGTTGATTATCGCCGCAGTGCGAGTCCGGCGCAGGTTTCAGGTCTCTCACTGGGACGCAACGATCATTGCGGCAGCTCAGGAACTCGGTTGCACCACCCTTTATTCCGAAGACTTCAATCACGGTCAGAATTTCGACGGAGTCAGGGTGGTCGATCCATTCAAGAGCTAAAAGGGAGGGAGCCCCTTAAGGCAACCAGACAGGTTCTTTAGGTGGCACTTGGCGTGGCACTTGGCGTGGCACTTGGCGTGGCACTTGGCGTGGCACTTGGCGTGGCACTTGGCGTGGCACTTGGCGTGGCACTTGGCGTG
>RFZT01000130.1 GCA_009920585.1 bacterium | reverse complement strand
GCTGAAGTATAAAGTGCTCAACAGCCTAAAGAGTTTCCCTTTCTTTTCGCTGAGCTTGGCATATCTGTATGCAACTTGAGCCCCTACATCCGATTCAAATTCAACGCTTCCGCGAAATGACCTTCGCCGAGAAGTGGGCTGTCGCTCAAGGTCTCTGGCTCATGGCCCGCAATGCGCGCCTCTCCGCTACCCGACGAGCCAATCCAGAATTGACCGAAGAAGATTGCCAAAAACTCGTTGCCCGTGAATTCGCCCGTTCTCGAACCTGATCTCGTCGCCCTTTTCGCGCGTCCACTGCACCAAGCCGGCATTCGCTATGTTATTGCCGGTTCGGTAGGATCTATGTGGTATGTGGCCCAGGGTAAAAAATCCCGACGATGAGCAAGCGCGGAAACATACCTAAGCTCAAGTAAGGAAAGCAAAAATTGAAATGGAATTGAGAAGTATCGTGGCGGTGGTGGGCGCGCTGAACACGGCCGGGGTGCGGTATTTGATCGTCGGCGGCTTGGCGGTGATGGCCCATGGGTATCAACGCACAACTGTCGACTTGGATTTGGTGGTGCAGCTTTTGCCGCAGAATCTTCTGACTGCATTGGAGGCGCTCGGATTGCTTGGCTATCAACCCCGAATCCCCGTGTCTGCGGAGCAATTTGCCGATCCCCTACAACGGGATGAATGGCTAAGGGAGAAAGGGATGCTCGTTTTTCAATTGCACAGCGACCAGCACCGATCCACACCGATTGATATCTTCGTTTACGAACCTTTCGACTTTGATACCGAATACGAGCAGGCGGTTTTGGAGCCACTTGCATCTGGAATTGATGCGCGTATCATTCGTTTGGAGACTCTTTTGGAAATGAAACGCTCAGCAAATCGCCTAAAAGATTTGGCGGATTTGGAAGCGCTTGAAAAAATTGCCTCTTATAAAAAATGAATCCGGAGTTGGCAAACCACCCTAGCTGGAAATCTTGCACATTCGAAGGTGCGGAATTGCATTCCCTGCTTCTTGGGCTGGAGACCTCCTTTCGAGAAAAAATCATTTGGCTGGAGGAAATGCAGAAAATTCAAGAACGATTTGCACAAAACCGCCTCAATCGGATGGGTGTAGAGACCGAGCCTAAAATCCCATGACATCTTATCCAACAAAAATCGACGGCGCTTTCCGACTGCGTCCACGAGTCTTGGGTGACGCTCGGGGATTTTTTCTCGAATCCTGGAACACGCAAACTTTCATCAAGCTCGGGATCGACCCGATCATATCACCGGAGGACGCCGAGGCCGCCTCGTTCGCGGATTGCGAGAAATATCAGTGAGGGCGCATGCCGACAAAGCGAAGCTCGAGGCTTTCATGGAAGCTTTGGGCCGGAAAGTTGAGGGAGCGGGCACTATTTATCTGACCGGCGGTGCAACAGCTTTGCTTTTTGGTTGGAGGGCAAAAACCATTGATGTCGATATCAAGGCCGATCCCGAACCGCGTGGATTCTTCGAAGCCATTGCAGAGATTAAAGAAAGCCTCGACACCAACGTGGAGCTTGCGAGTCCGGATCTTTTTATCCCTGAATTGCCTGGCTGGCGTGAGCGAAGTGTCTTCATTTGCAGGGTTCGTGATTTGGACTTCCGGCATTTTGATTTTTACAGTCAAGCGCTTGCCAAGCTGGAACGTGGCCACGAGCGTGACATGCTTGATGTACGAGCATTTGTGGAAGAAGGGTTGGTGGATCGGCAAAAACTGCGTGATTTTTTTGAGGATATTCGCCCTTCCTTAAAAAAATTTCCTGCAATCGAGGAAATGGAATTTTCAAAGTCTGTGCAGTTTTTTTGTTCTCAGCCATGACTCTCTCGCCTGAAGACATCGTGCGCTTGCCCGGCGGGGAGAGAATGCTTCGCGGGCTTGAAGATTGGCGTCACGGGTTGACCACGATCGAATCCTGCCTTGTGGCCGTCGCATTCGCGAAATTCCGCGCCGCCGGCTTGGTCTCCGGCGAGGCTCCTTTTCAAGAAGCGGAACTGGTTCTCTACGATCTCTTGAAAAAAGAAGGCCGCAACGCCTACGGACGCTACAATTCCCTCATCCGCGAACTCGTTTCCTTCGGTCGTGCATTGACCCGCGCTCAACGCGTCAAAAAATAACTTCAACTCCAGCAAAATCCTGCGTCGTCTGTGCTCAATCCTTCTCTTTCGCTCAATTCACCCCGGTTCCTAATCACTGGAGCAAATGGCCAACTCGGATTTGAGTTGCAACGGGCGCTAGCCCCTTTTGGGGAGTTTATCGCTCTCGACCGTGCGGGCTGTGATTTGTCGAATCCTGACTCGATCCGCGCTGCCGTGCGCGCGGCTAAGCCCGATGTGATCTTCAACGCAGGAGCCTACACCGCCGTCGATAAAGCCGAAAGCGAGCCGGATCAGGCTCATGCTATCAACGCAGTTGCTCCTGGAGTCATTGGAGAAGAAGCTGCCAAGATCGGTGCACTGGTGATTCACTATTCGACAGATTACGTTTTCGATGGATCAAAAGCGGAGGCTTATCTCGAAACCGATACACCGTCCCCTCTCAGCGTCTATGGCAAGACCAAGCTTATTGGCGAGCAGGCGCTCACTGGCAGCGGTGCGAAGTATCTCATTTTCCGCACCAGTTGGGTATTCGGCTTGCACGGAAAAAACTTCATTAAAACCATCCTGCGACTGGCTAGTGAGAGGCCCGAACTTAAGATTGTAGTGGACCAAGTTGGTGCTCCAACTGGAGTCGCGCTCCTAGCCGATGTTTCAGCACATATTGCCGCCCGTTATATGCGCGATGGCGTGCAAGACTTTCCCTTCGGCCTTTACCATTTGGCTGCAAGAGGAAGCACGAGTTGGTGCGAGTTTGCCCGTCATGTAGTCGCAAAAGCCGCCGATGCCAACTGGGATCTTCAGGCGACGCCAGATCTTATCCTGCCTATCACAACACCCGAGTATCCCACTCCCGCAGCACGCCCTGCTAATTCCTGCTTAAATACCTCAAAATTCCGAGAAGCCTTCGGTCTTCAATTGCCAGATTGGCATACTGGCGTTGATCATGTCTTGACTGGACTTTTGCAAAAGTGAAGAACTACTTGGGCAATGGTCTAAAGTCTCATTTTTTTGATAGACTTTCTTCTTCCTGCTCCGTCTAAAATCCATTTCGGGTTAAAATGCCTTCATGAAAATTTCCATTGTCACGCCCTCATATAACCAAGGTGCGCATTTGGATCAGACGATTCAGAGCGTGCTGCTTGCGGCGGATGGGTGTGGAGCTGATTTGGAGTATGTGGTTATCGATGGAGGATCCACCGATGGGAGTCGTGAGATTCTAGAGCGCCACGCGAGTCGTTTTGCCTACTGGTGCAGTGAGAAGGATGGTGGGCAATACGCTGCTATTAACAAAGGGTTCGACAAAACCAGTGGCGAGATCATGGGGTGGCTGAATTCCTCCGATCTCTATTTTCCATGGACCCTCTCCACCGTGCGGGAGATCTTTGAGAAGTTTCCGGAAGTGCAGTGGATCACCGCCTTGCGGAAGTTTTGTGTGCAGGAGGATGGCAGTTTCGAAGGCATGCAGAAAATGCCCGGTTTCGCCGGTTGCTGCTACTATGCCGGAATGCATGGAGGGCCAAAAAATTCCGACTTCATCCAGCAGGAAACTGTCTTCTGGCGCCGCAGCCTCTGGGAGCAAATCGGCTCCCGCATCCCGGACTGCTGCAAATTCGCCGCCGATTTCCATTTGTGGGGCGAATTCTTCAAGCACGCCCCGGTGTATGGACTCGATGCGCCGCTCGCCGGCTTCCGCTTCCATGGCGACTCCCGCAGCACAGCGGATCGCTACATGGCCGAGGTCAATTCGTTGCTCGAAGATTGGAAAAAAACCGGCGCACGCAAGCAAATCGCTCGAGGTTTTTTTAGGATCATGCGGCACTGGGAAAACGGGCGAAGCGGATGGCGCATCGAAAAACATGGTGGAGAGGAAATTATCTGGCTTACAAAAGGCTTGGAAGAAAAGCTTGTCGGGTTGTTTTTAACCAGCTTCTACTTTCCTTACAAATTGGCTTTGTTCGGTATTAGGGCACTGCTTTGGCCTATCCGCCGCAAGGCACCTTGGAATTATTGAATTTTAAAATTATCATGAAAATACTTATTACTGGCGGCACAGGTTCCTTTGGGAAAAAGTTTGTTGAGCTTTTGCTGAAGCGTCATCCTGATGTATCAAGGATCGTCATTTATTCCCGCGATGAATTGAAGCAATTCGAAATGGCCCAACACTATCCGAGTTCGAAGTATCCGAACCTCCGCTTCTTCATTGGTGATGTGCGCGACGGCGATCGACTTCGCCTGGCAATGGAGGGCGTTGATACAGTTGTGCATGCGGCCGCTCTTAAGCAAGTCCCTACAGCGGAATATAATCCCTTCGAATGTATCAAAACCAATGTGATCGGGGCGCAAAATGTCATCGAAGCGGCCATGGCCACGGGTGTTAATAATGTCGTTGCTCTAAGCACCGATAAGGCGGCAGCTCCGATCAATCTCTACGGCGCTACCAAGCTTTGCTCCGACAAACTCTTCATTGCAGCCAATAACATTCGAGGCCACCGCGATTTGAAGTTTAGTGTTGTTCGCTATGGAAATGTCATGGGGTCACGCGGATCTGTGATCCCATTTTTCATGGAAAAGCGGAAAACCGGCATCCTGCCTATTACCGACCCTGGCATGACGCGCTTCAATATCTCGCTGGAGGAAGGCGTGGATATGGTTTTTTTCGCCTTGGAAAACGCTCTCGGTGGGGAAATTTTTGTTCCAAAAATCCCATCCTATCGGATTACGGAAGTCGCTAAGGCGATTGGACCGGATTGCGAGCATCCAGTGGTTGGCATTCGCCCCGGTGAAAAATTGCACGAGGAAATGATCACTGCCTCGGATTCGCAAAATACCATCGAGACAGAGGATTACTATGTTATAGTTCCAAATTCTCAGGAAGGCTCTTATCAAAGTATTATGGAGAGATATCTCGCCCACTACAAGGCCAAGCACGTCACGCCCGGCTTCTGCTACTCATCTGGAGAAAATACGGATTGGTTGGATGCCTGCCAGATACAGGATTTGATCAAAAAACATGCTGATTCCAGTTTTGTGGTGAATGCAATAGCATAGATCGAATGGCGGAAGAGAATTAGCCAGGTAATTTCAATAAAATGATTGCGTTGGTGTTACAAAAAACCGAGTATGCCGTGATTGAGTTAAAAGCAGTTGACAACCCTAGATTATAGGCCATAATTCCAATATGATTCAGGCCAACATATCCACAATCAAAAACAATATCAGCCAGTTTATCGAAAAAGTCGCTTGTGGCGATGAGGTTGTAATTTCAGATAGGGATAAGCCAGTAGCCATGCTCATCCCTTTTACGCCTTCACAAGTTCGTGGGAATTGGTCTGCTCGAGTTGCTCAGTTGTCAAAACTTGGGCAATTGAAAAGACCTCGATTGGAATCTAATAGGGTTGCTGATATCGACCCTATCGAATCAATTGGTGGCAGTCAGCTCTCGGACTTGCTACTGGAAGAGAGGGGAGCCGGGCGATGAGGTTTTGGGATAGTTCGGCGATTCTTCCACTATTAGCGAAGGAAAGCACGACGCCGTCTCTCTTGGAACTCAAAAAATCGGATCATGAAATCGTTCTTTGGTGGGGAACGGAAACAGAGTGCCTCTCTGCTCTTGCTCGCAGGGAGCGAGAGGGTGGCTTGGATCGCACAGCAGTATCGTTGGCGGAGGAGAATTTGGCAAAAATTCTTAGCCGTTCCTACGAGGTGCAACCTACCACGGAGGTTCGTCGCATTGCTCGTCGTCTTCTGATGACTCATCCCCTGCGTGCAGCCGACGCTCTCCAACTCGCCAGCGCCTTGTTTTTTTCCGGAATTCAAGTGCCGGAATTGCCATTTGTCACTCTTGACAAAAACCTTGCTTCCTCGGCAGGCAAAGAGGGATTTTCTCTCATTTCGATCGAAAGGACAAATTGAACATGATCCCTTACGGCAGACAGGCCATTTCCGAAGACGATATCGCAGCGGTCGTCCGTTCGCTTCGCTCGGATTTCTTGACCTGCGGTCCAGAAGTCGAGGCGTTTGAGAAGGAATTTGCCGCTTTCGTCGGCGCGAAGCATGCGGTGGCAGTTTGCAATGCCACGGCGGCCTTGCACGTGGCCATGCAAGTGCTCGGTATCGGAAAGGGAGATCGGGTTGTGACATCGCCAAATACCTTTGTGGCATCCGCCAATTCCGCTGCGTATGTCGGAGCCACGCCGGATTTTTCCGATATCGATCTGAAATCCTACAATCTCGATCCTGTGGTATTGGAGCAAGATTGGAAGTCTGATACCAAGGCCGTTGTCGCGGTGGACTATGCCGGCCAACCTTGCAATATGCCCGAAATTGCCCGGATTGCTCGCAGCCGAGGGGCTTATGTCATCGAAGACGCGTGTCACGGCCTTGGCGGGGGCTTTCAAGCTGACGGCCGAAAATGGAAACTGGGTGGGCATCCATGGGCGGATCTTACCACATTTTCATTCCATCCTGTTAAAACACTCACGACTGGCGAAGGCGGCATGTTGCTGACCGAAAATGACGAATGGGCCGCAAATGCCCGATTACTCCGCACTCACGGCATTACGCGGAGTCATGATGAATTTACAGGATTAGATGATTCCGAGCATTCAGATTTCAGATTTCAGTTTTCAG
>RFZT01000129.1 GCA_009920585.1 bacterium | reverse complement strand
CCGCTATGCGCCACTTTGCGGGAGAGTTGAGGGACAAGGATTGGACGGTCGACTACCACGCTCTCGGCGAAACGACGGATTGGGCTTCGGCTGCTCAAAAGCATTTCGCCCAATTCCAGACATCCTCACTCTTGGTGATGGAGCCAAACAATTTCAGTGAGCAGCGCAGGATCGAACAGATTGCTGAGGAAAATGCAATCCCGCTTGAAGTTTTGCCAACATGCCAGTTCGTAGTCCCCCGCGCGGATTTTCTTCGTGCCGCCCATGGCAAAAAGCGATTGCTTATGGAGCAGCATTATCGCAAGGCCCGGCAGAAGTATGGGATTCTTTTGGATCACGATGGAGAACCGGAGGGTGGGGCTTGGAATTTCGATGCAGAAAATCGCAAGACCCTTTCCGATTGGAAGAAAGATGGGGCACCTCGCCCGGGCGTATCCGCGACGAAGACCCGGTCGCACGACGAGATCACGCAAAAGGTCATTTCCGAAGTCGATCGTTTTTTTCCCAATGGCATCGGCCGGGCAGCGGACTGCTGGTTGCCGGTGACTCGTGCCGAGGCGCTGCAGGCTCTCTCCGCATTCATTCGAGAAAGACTCCCTCGTTTTGGAGATTACCAAGACTTGATGCTCCAAGATTCCCCGACCATGTTCCACAGCCTCATATCTGGCCCTTTAAATTTAGGGCTTTTGAGTCCGATGGAATGCGTCGAGGCCGCCGAAAAAGCCTATCGGGATGGAACCGCTCCGTTGGCTGCCGTCGAGGGCTTTATCCGACAGATCCTCGGTTGGAGGGAGTTTGTGAACGGCGTCTATTGGCTCAAGATGCCAGATTACCTCTCCAGCAATGCGTTGAATGCCACTCAGCCTTTGCCCGATTTCTTCTACACGGCGAAGACAGACATGCAGTGCCTAAGCCTCACCATCTCGGAAGCCATCGACACGTCCTACAATCACCACATCCAGAGGCTGATGATACTCGGGAACTTTCTGCTTCTCGCCGGCATCGATCCACAGCAGTCGCATGACTGGTTTTTGGAGATGTATATCGACGCGCATGAGTGGGTGATGGCGGCGAACGTGTTGGGCATGGCGCTCCATGCGGATGGGGGCTTCATGGCCACCAAGCCCTACGCCGGCTCAGCGGCCTACATTTCAAAGATGAGCAACTACTGCAATGGATGCCACTTCGATCCCAAGAAAAAATCTGGCTCCGGCGCCTGCCCGTTTAATCTTCTTTACTGGGATTTTTACGACCGCCACGCCCAGCGGTTCGCCTCCAATCCTCGCACGAGCATGATGGTCAGTGCTTGGAAAAAAAGGGCCGAATCCGAAAAAGCCATCATCAGAAGCGAAGCCAAAACCTTTCTGGAAAATCTCCGTCCCGCCAAGCCTTCCGAAGATCAAATATAATCGCCGAACTCGTATAGCGCGGGATCCCGCTCCATGCGGACCGGACGCACACGCGATCCGGTCGGAGCGACTTCGCCCGCATCACCATCAGGCAAATCCATTCCCTCAAAGGCATCGCCGAATTCCTCTTCGAGTTTCTCAGGATCTTCGCCCGCCTCCAAGCGCCGGATCATTTGATCCATCCCGTCGGGCATCGCTTCGCCAGTCGCCTCGGTCATCTTCCGCATCATTCGGCCCAACGCCTTGGGGTCGGGATTATTTTCATCCATACTGGACATTTCGCGCTCCATTTCGGCCATCATTTTTTCCATTCGGGGATCAGCGGCATCCGGCGATTCTGACTTTTCCTTGGCGCGACCAGTGAAGGCGAACTTGGAAACCACCCGCTCCATTTTTGCCGTGGGGTTGTCCGGGCATTTCGGCACCTTATCGGAATAGGACAGGCTACGGGCGAAAAACGAGTAAATCTTATTCGTGTCGGGAGAGTGGAATTCGTAGATCGGCATGGTGAAGTGAGTGTCTGATTTTACCCCCTTTCGCCGCCTGCGTCCACTCTTGCCATTCTTCCTTATAGGCGACCTGCACTCGGGTTGCGAAATGTCTCCCCCGGGTCGTCCGATTTTTCTCCGCAAACCCACTTTTTTTTGATAACCAGATAGACTCACACATGGACACTCCCGAAACGCCCGACAGCGAGCTAGTCTCCCGCACTCAAGCGGGGGATGCTCGGGCTTTTGACGAGTTGGTGGTGAGATTCAGTCCCCGGCTCTACGGATTGATCTATAATATGACGGCCAGCCATGAGGATACTAACGATCTTCTTCAAGATATCTTCGCCAAGGCCTATCGATCTATCAACGGCTTCCAGGGCAAATCCGCCTTCTACACATGGATGCACACGATCGCCGTGAACATGACGATCAATTTCCTGAAAAAACGGAATCGCCGCAAAACCATGAGCCTCGATGATGTCGATAATGGGATCCTGACCGATCCCGACTTCATTAAAGCCACGAGCAATGGCGACCCCAGCCACGATGCCAATCTGGTGGAACTTCAAAAGAAATTGAACGAATCCATGCTCAAGCTGTCTCACGAGCATAGAGCAGTTGTAACGATGTTTGATATTCAGGGAATGCCGCATGCGGAAATTGCGAAGATCCTGAAAATTTCGGAAGGAACCGTGCGCTCGCGCCTTTTTTATGCACACCGACAGTTGCAAAATCACCTACAAGAGTTTATGAAACACTAATCCCCTTTATGGAGTCTGAAGAAAGCATTTCCAAGTTGCTGAGATTGAAACGATATGAGCAACCTCGCCCAGATTACTTTGAGGATTTTCTCGCCGAGTTCCAGCTCCGCCAGAGGGCCGAAGTGATTCACCGACCATTTTGGAATATCGCCTGTGATCGATTTTCCTCCCTCTTTGCACCGATTCCAGTGCCAAGACTCGTCACCGCTTCCTCCTTTGCTGTTGCCGTGATTGCTGCTGGGGTGACATTGCAATGGTCGGGCAACGAGACAGCCGACGCACCAGCCAAATGGAATCTCTCGTCCGCCGCCCAGACGCGACTTGGTTCCGCGCAAAGCGCTTTTACCAAACCCGGCAAACGCGTTTCTTCGGTCCAATACGTGCTACCAACTAGACCGATCGGATACGCTTCGGCTCATAGTTTTTAACAAATCAAAGTGAATTGGCTTTGTAATTCATTATGGGCATTGGCACTCACTGCCCCCCTATTTTCCCTCCCGCTTTGCGCAGCGGATCAATCAACGGCACAAAATATCTGCACCGAGTTCGGCCGGATTTTTGAACAACACCGTCGATCTGTCGTACGCATTTATGCTACCGATCACCTTGGCATCCGAGTTGGGAGTGGATTTTTCGTAGATCCCTCGGGGGTCATCTACACCCATGCCGGCACTGTGATGAATGCGGAAGATGTGAAGGTGAGCTTCGACGGTCGCCTAATTCCAGCACGCGTCATCACCGTCGATGACCGCAATGGCATCGCCCTCCTAAAAGTCGATTGCTCCACCCCCTTCATCCCAATCGGGGATTCCGATAAAATCACCCAGACCACACCTGTGATCCTGATTGGATTTCCAGAGGAATATGAAGTGAGCTCGAATTTCGGTATGATCGCCGCTCGCGAGCGACAGCATCTTGGGAAATATTTTGCCACATCCCACTTCAGGGCAAACATGGCCGTCCAGCGCGGCGAGGGTGGAGCCCCCGTACTGAACCTTGCCGGCGAGGTTATCGGCATCCTCATGGCCCGCATCAGCGATGGCACCGCCTGTCACATCCTCCCAATCCGCGCGGCAGAAAAAACAAGACAGGATATCTCGCGCTTCGGCGAATTGCGTCCCGGCTGGGTAGGTGGCGAGGTGGAGGATACAGCCGCTCCGATTGCCGGATCCACCGCACAAATCCTCACTCTCGGCCCAGGGACACCTGCTGCGCAAAGCGGACTGAAAGCGGGTGACATGATTTTGAGTATCAACGGAATTCCTGTGACCTGCAGTGAAGACGTCCTAGATGCCGCCTACTTTCTCACTGCCGGAGATCTCGTCGAGGTACTCATCCTTCGCGACGGCGAAAAACGATCCATTTCCGTCAAGCCCATCACCCGACCGACCATCCCCGTCGAGGCTGCTGCGCAAGAAAAGTAAAGACGATCAGGTTGAACCCGAACCAACGCGGGGCTCCCATACAACGGTAGGGCTACGCAACGGATCATCTATCCCCAATAGGAACCGTTCCATTACCAAGTATAGTGGACCTTGTAAGTCACTGTCTTTTCCTCATCTGGCTTGAGGGGGACACGGAACTCGATGGTCTGGGCATCGGTTTTAGTGAACTCGTGGTTTTTGTCCTCGATCGCCCAGTTCGACCAACGGAAGAGGTGCTCAACCACGCGGATTTCGACCGCTTCTTTTTTGCGATTTCGAAGTTGGATTTCAAATGTTTCGTCCAAGGTATGATTGGCTTCGTTGACCTTGAATTCGGTTTGCTTGCGCTCGCCTACAAGGTCGAAGCTATCGCCAATAAATAGTCGAACGAGTTCGTCTTTGGGAGTGTGCTCGATGTTATTCTCTCCAACAAATTCGAGTTGGCGGTCGTCATCTTGGGAATAAAAGCGAACTCGACCTTTCGGGAGAGGAATTCCGAGATGATTGGCTTCGGAGTTTTTGAATTCACGATAAACATTCACCTTTTTGTTGGAAGTCGTGCCGTAGCCCGGGTCGGCCCCCACATTCATGCCCACTCGCCAACCGCTGATGGCGGCTCCATCGTAAATATAAAGACGTTCGGCTTTGACTCCAGTTGCGCGAATGAACTCGACTTGCTTGGTTTCTTTATCACGAAGCGTGACGAGGTTCGCCAGCGTGTAGAGATGGAATTCGTCGAAGGCTTTTTCAGAAACGACCGGCGGTGCATCCATCGCCATTTCTGCCATCATCGGAAACCCTCTTTTGGCCATTGGCGAATGCGGGGGTTGCACTTTATTGACGTCGCCGGCCATGAGTTTGATCTTGGCATTTTGAAAACCGGATCCGCTATCATTCTGCATGGTGATCCAGCCGACAATATCCACGAGATCACCTTTCTCTGGCGCGACGAGATTGTAGCTGGCTTGCCACGAAAATCCTTGGGTGACATAGGCGACCTCCGCGTTGATCTTGGCGGCAGCGGTGGCGTGGATTTGCCAAGCGAGGGCTGGTTTGAGGATGTTTTCTTCTCCCAAAGAAGGGAAGATGGGCTGACCAGGCAGGGAGAATTGGAGCTTCCCATCAATTTCGACGATGGGCTCGACGGTAGCCCCCCCTGGCACATAGCCGCTGCGGATGATTTTAGCGGAAATGGTTTGGTCCGGCTTGTTCGCCTCCCGCCGAATGAAGTCGAGGAATTGCCCTTCAAAGAAGGAAAGAAGCATCGGCTCGGAAACGGGATCGTTGCGATACGATTGCTCGAGGATTTGCAACTGAACCTTACCCGCGACATCGCGAAGAATCACGGAATCCGGCTCCAGTTTGGCCGTCGCTCCAGTGAAGGTGAAGTGATAACCTGCAAATGAAGATCCTGCATCTAAGGACAACAACCTGAAACCGCAGTTTGATTATGGATTTGACCTACCTTGGCATCCAGCGATTCCTAAATTATTGCGAGATTCCATGCTAGTGTCCGCTTTTCTTTTTTTCCATGTATTGAACGCGAAGCATCCGAGAAAAGTGCTCATCTTGCGTCCAAAGAGTGGCATTAAATTTTTCGCAAATCGTATAAATAATGGAATCAGCCAAAGCCAATTTCTCCTCATGACCAGCTGCCGCAGCCTCAATGGCAAGATCTGCATCCAAATCAACCATCCTGCCCTGCTGCATGTTCGGTTATTTGTAATTGATATCACTACCAACGGATGGATAAATGTTTAATCTCGGATGATGTGTTTAGCCCATACTGGCATGGTCTTATAAAAGACATGCAACCCATTGGAAAAACTACCAAACTTGAACCCTCTGCCTTCAGCAAGTATAGAAAGCGACTTTCTTGAAAACAGACTGATATGCCCATTGCGCGGAGAGGCATACCACCAATCGAGTCTCTTTTTAGACTCAATATTCCCATCCGAAATTAATGTAGAAAACAAAAGCAGACTATTATGGGTCAGCAACGCACAAAGGCTTGTTAACAAAATTTGTAAATCAGGAACATGCTCAAACACTTCGTAGGCTGTAATGAAATCAAATCTCCCAAATCTTCCTAGATCAACCTCCCCATCCACGAAGGGATCATACGAAACAGAATCCCAATTTGACTCCCGTAGTAGTTTCGACAAAAGTCCATTGCCGCCCCCATAGTCAAGATGGCGGATATCAGATGGGAGATTCGGAAATATGGCACGCAACCTCTTGGCATTTGCTGTTGGCCTCACCTCCAGATAATCCGGATCAACGGAAATATAGTCGGCGTTGTAAATGCAATCTTTGAACTTAGCTAATGGCCATCGATTTAACTCTAGGGCCCAGCAAAAGCGGCAACTGTCACACAACACATAGTACACTGGAATTCCAGCAAGAGGGAGGTGTTTGCCTCTTGCCTCTTCGCAAGATTTGTTGAAATCCACCACATCCAAAAGAACCCCATTCGCCTTGCAAACAGGGCAAAGCAACTTTTCTTCATCCATAGACTAATTCCTATTTAGCACCGTCCTAGCAATTTGAGAATCACTCGAGAATAGGTCGCTGGGATTGAATCACGAATGAAACAGCGTCACCATCACGAACGAATGTTGTATCGATCCCCTTCAAATAACCTCGCAGCGATCGAATATTACGAACAGGGATAACCTCGATCCGATTACGAAACGAC
>RFZT01000128.1 GCA_009920585.1 bacterium | reverse complement strand
CGGCAGGCGCTGTCCAAGAAATTGGCCGAGGAGAACGGCCTCGTTTGGCTCGTGACTGATCGTCAGCTCAAGACGCTCGGTGAATCGGGCAAGTGAGTCTCTGACCCACGCCTGAAGACTCCAGGGCGCCGCTCACTTCTTCGGGAGGCACGTGATGATTTCGACAACACTGCCAAAAGAGCACAGGGCCTGTTTTCAGAATCGAAAATGGAACTCAACGAAGAGGGGGAACATCAATGACGGGAAAGGCGAAAGTCATGGCGCCCTTGGGCGGCTGAGCCCATATTCCTTTTTTTCGTCACACAGCTCATCCATTGGCTGAATCCATTGGCGATACCCTATCGCGTCGCCCTTTATGAAAAACATTCTCCTCCTCTTTAGAACTCACTTGTTTTGCCATTATCCCTGCCAATCTTGCTTGACTATCGGCAATGCGCCAAGGATCCAGACATTTGGTTTAAAATGAATTTTAAGATAAAAATCCTACTTGTTACGTTGGCAGCTATTTTTGTGGCTGCTCCGGTTTTTCTTGCGTCCGCTGGCGTGGAGAAGGCATCAGCGAAACCCAATATTCTCTTTGCGATTGCGGACGATTGGTCGTTTGGCCACGCGGGAGCTTACGGCTGCAAATGGGTCAAGACGCCGGGCATGGATCGCGTGGCCCGCGACGGCATCCTTTTCACGCAGGCCTACACGCCAAACGGCAAATGTTCTCCCTCACGCGCGAGTATCGTTACCGGTCGCAATCCGTGGCAACTGAAGGAGGCGTGCAACCACTGGGCCGTTTTTCCACCGGAGTTCAAATCCTACCAAGAGGCCTTGGGTGAACAGGGTTACTTTGTCGGAATGACCGGCAAGGGTTGGGGCCCCGGTATCGCCAAGAATGCCGCCGGCCAAGACCGTGAGATGACCGGCAAGCCCTTTGATAAAAAGAAATTTCCTGCCAAGCCAGCCAAAGGAATATCGGCATCCAATTACGCTGGAAATTTTGATGATTTTCTGGATGCTGTTCCCAAGGATCAGCCTTGGTCATTCTGGTATGGCGGCCACGAGCCGCATCGCAGCTACGAATATGGATCCGGCGTGGCCAAGGGTGGCAAAAAGACCTCCGATATCGATCGCGTGCCCGCATGCTGGCCGGATACCGAGGAAGTCCGCAACGACATGCTCGATTACGCGTTGGAGGTGGAAAATTTCGATCTGCATTTGAGCCGCATGCTGGCAGACTTGGAAAAGCGTGGTCTGCTCGAAAACACGATCGTGGTAGTGACCTCCGACAACGGCATGCCGTTTCCGCATTGCAAGGGATACGCTTACAACGACTCCGACCACCTGCCACTGGCCATCATGTGGCCCCAGGGCATCGCCAAGCCGGGCAGGGTGGTGGATGATTATGTGAGCTTCATTGATTTTGCCCCTACCTTCCTCGAGGTCGCCGACGTAAAACAAAGCACATCGGGTATGGCAGCGATCACAGGCCGCAGCCTCACGGAGATTTTCAAGTCGGACCAATCCGGCCGCATTATTCCGGAACGCAACCATGTTCTCATTGGCAAGGAACGAAACGATGTCGGGCGACCGAATGACGAAGGGTATCCGATCCGCGGTATTGTCAAAGACGGGATGCTGTATTTGCACAACTTCGAGATAGACCGATGGCCCGCAGGCGTGGTGGAGACAGGCTACAAGGATACGGACGACAGCCCGACCAAGACGGCCGTGCTCGCAACGGAGAGTCAACCCAAGGACAAGAACTACTTTGATGCCTCCTTCGGAAAACTGCCCGCCGACCAGTTGTTTGATCTCAAAAGTGATCCGGATTGCATGAAGAACCTTGCCTCAACGGTTTCGTTTGCCGCCTTGAAAGATCAACTTTTCGATGAGCTCAAGCAACAGGAGGATCCGCGACTGTTAGGCAACGGAGAGATTTACGACAAATATCCCTATGGCAATGAATCCAAGAGAAATTTCTATGACCGAATCATGCGCGGCGAGAAGATAGAGGCGACTAAAGAAGAATAAAAACCCAAAAAACATTTCGATTATGAACCCCATCAAGAAACACTTTTCGCTTTTTGCGGCCATCCTCGGATTGCTGCCAGTCGCATCGCCAGCCGCTGAATCGTCGCCGCAAGCGGACACGAAACCGAATATCATTTTCATCCTCCTCGATGACGCCGGGATCGGCGACATATCGGCCTATGGTTGCAAATACGGCGTCACGCCCAACATCGACCGACTCGCGGCGGAGGGAATGAAATTCAACAGCGCCTACAGCGGCAGCGCTGTCTGTGCGCCATCGCGTTGTGTACTCATGACTGGCCAGCACACGGGACACGCGCTGCGCCGCTCCAACCAAAGCAAGGTGGGTCTTCTCTCCCTACCAGCCGAACAACCAACCGTGGCCCGGTTGCTGCACGACGCTGGTTACGCGACCGGCGGTTTCGGCAAATGGGGGTTGGGCAATCCTGGCACGACTGGTGTGCCAGAGAATTTGGGCTTTGATGTGTTCTTTGGTTACTACGACCAAGTCCATGCGCACGAATATTACACCGACTACTTGGTTCGCAACAGCGTCAAGGTGCCCTACCAGCAATCCGGCAACCACACATGGAAGGACTATTCCCACACACACATCGTCGATGAGACACTCAAGTTCATCGAGGAAAACAAAGACCGCCCGTTCTTTTGCTATGCAGCGTGGACTCCGCCCCATGATGAATGGGTTATACCCGACAATGCCCCATTTTCAGACAAGCCTTGGCCGTTGGAGATCAGGAATTACGCTGCCATGGTCGCACTCGCAGACAAGGATGTCGGCCGCTTGATGCAAAAACTCCAAGAGCTTGGTATAGCGGACAACACACTGGTCATTTTCAGTTCCGATAACGGGGCCAATGACGAATGCGTGGAGCCCCTCGGCAGCACTGGCGGACTGCGGGGTTACAAGAGAATGCTCTACGAGGGCGGCATCCGTGCTCCATTTATCGCCAGTTGGCCGGGCAAGATTCAACCCGGCACAACCAGTGATTTGAAAACCACATTTGTCGATTTTCTGCCCACGGCGGCGGATGTGATTGGCGCTCCCGCACCTTCCAGTACGGATGGCATCTCCATTCTGCCGACATTGCTTGGCAAGGAACAATCGAAGCTGCACGACGCGCTCTATTTCGAAATCTACGAGCCCCATTTCCAACAATCGGTACGCTTGGGCGACTGGAAGGGCTACCGGCTTGGCACGAAAGCGCCGCTGGAACTCTACGACCTCAAGGCCGATCCTGCGGAAACGACAAACCTTGCCGCCGCGCATCCGGAAATCGTTAGTAAAATAGAAGCTATCATGACGGCGCAACACACGCCTTCTCCTTATTTCGACGCGCCGGAACAATCCCAGAAGGACACGCAAAAACCCTCCAAAAAGAAGACGAAAGTGAAATCGGTTCCCGAATTGTTGAACGAGGAAAATGACGGTTCCGAACCGGACAAAAAATAAATGAAAACGCCACTTACTTTACTCTGTACCCTGTTGCTCGCACCGCTTGTCGCAATATCCGCTCCAGCCGTTTCCAAATCCGAGCCCAAACCCAACATCATCATTATTCTCGCCGACGACCTTGGGCCGGGCGATATGAGTTGTGCTGGGGCGACGAAAATCAAAACACCAAACCTCGACAGATTGGCTGGGGAGGGCGTCCGCTTCAAGCAAGGTTACGCGCCATCCGCCACCTGCACGCCCTCGCGCTATTCGATGCTCACTGGTGAATACGCTTGGCGGCAAAAAGTAAAGGTCAACAGCATTCTCGATGGGGATGCGCCACTTTGCATTGAACCAGGTCGCCTCACGCTACCAGCACTATTGCACCAAGCGGGTTACTATACCGGTGTGGTTGGCAAATGGCATCTCGGTTTGGGCGACGGCAAGACGAAGCTCGATTTCAATGGCGAAGTCAAACCCGGTCCGCTCGACATCGGTTTCGATTATTGCCACATCATCCCAGCCACCGTGGACCGCGTGCCAAGCGTGTGGGTTGAAAATGACAAGGTGCCAAACCTCGATCCCGCCGACCCGATCATTGTCAGCTACATCAACAATATCAGCGAAGAACCGAATGGTCTGGACCAACCAGACTTGCTCAAACAGGGCGCGGACAAGCAGCATTCCGGCACGATCATTAATGGCATCAGCCGTATCGGCTACATGAAAGGTGGCCACTCAGCGCGCTTCAAAGACGAGGAACTCGCCACCAAAGTTGTCGCCAAATCGGTGGAATACATCGAGAACCACAAGGATGAACCGTTCTTTCTGAGTGTCGGCCTTTTTGAACCGCATGTGCCTCGCGTGGCCGATCCGCCCTTTGTCGGCACGAGTCAGTGCGGCGTGCGTGGCGATGTCATCCATCAAGTTGACTGGCAGGTTGGCGAAATCATGAAGACGCTCGATCGCCTCGATCTGGCAAAGAACACCATCATCATCTTCTCCAGCGACAACGGACCGATTCTTTTTGATGGCTACTATGACGGTTCGGTGGAGGACTTGAATGGACATCAGCCTGCAGGCGGTCTGCGCGGCTGGAAGTATCTTGTTTTTGAAGGCGGCTGTCGCGTTCCGTTCATTGTGCGTTGGCCAGAGCAGATCAAGCCGCGGGTCAGCGATCAAATGATCAGCCTAGTGGATTGCTACGCCACTTTGGCGAAAATCGCTGGCCAAGAATTTCCTGCGTCTGCTGCGCCGGACAGCTTGGATTTGTCCCCAGTAGTGCTAGGCAAAACGGATAAAAACCTCCGCGACCACACCGTCCTGCATGGCATCGGTGGGCTCGCAATTCGCAAGGGCGACTGGAAATACATCCCCGCCTCGGCCGGTGCGGGTGGCATGGGTAGCGGAGCTAACGCTGCCGACGAGCGCTTTGCGGCCGCAACCATCCCCAATCCGATGCTCTTCAATCTCGCTGCCGATCCCAACGAGGAAGAAAACATCATCGAAAAAAATCCTGAGAAGGCCGCCGAATTGGCTAAGGAACTGGAAACCATCAAGAACTCGCCCATAGTGCCGCCCCAACCCAAATCCTAAGCCCCCAGCCATTCCCACCAAGCTATCAAGCAACCTATGAAATACATCAGCACTCTGCTTGCTTCATTCGTTAAATCACTTTGTTTACTCGGACTGCCTGGCCGTGGTGCCTTGCCGACCCTTCACGCCGCCCTGCTGCTCGCGCCGTTGGTCGCAATCGGCGCTGCCACCGAGTCCAACCAGCCTGTTCAAGAAGCAAAGCCGACTGCCCCTGGTAAGGCAGAGCTTGAAGAGGCCGCGAAATATCAAAGCAAGGGATTCAATGTCTTGTTTATCTCCATCGACGATCTCAACGATTGGGTCGGCTGCTTCGGCGGCAACCCGCAGGCGATCACCCCGAACATAGACCGCTTGGCCAAGCAACAGGCGTTACTCATGAATAAAGCCTACGCGCCATCCACTGTTTGCGGTCCCTCCCGCTCGTCTTTGCTGAGCGGCAAGCGGGCGGCTTCGATCGGAATCTACGGAAACAGTCAAAACATGAAGTTTGCACCCAAGCTGAAGGATGTCGCCACCCTGCCGCAATACTTCAGCCAGCATGGCTATCACACACTCTCCACGGGCAAAATTTTCCATAAACACCCGACGGAAGACGGTATGGACGAAGGTCAATGGGCGTTTGACGAATTCGCCGCCGACTCTGAAGGCGGAAAAGGTGGTATGCTATGGCAGAAATGTCCCCCGGCAGTAGACGGTAATGAAAAAGGCGACGAATTTCGATGGGGAGCCGTGAAGGCCCCGGTTGAAATGACCAAGGATTACCTGGCCTGCAAATGGGCAGCCGATCAGCTCCAGCGTGATTTTGAAGGCAAGCCGTTTTTCCTTGCCCTTGGGATCTCCAAACCCCATCTGCCTTGGGAGGTTCCACAGCAGTTTTTTGATCTCTATCCGCTCGATAAACTGAAAGCCGTCGACATCGTACGCGACGATCTGAACGATATCGTCGACAAAAAAGGCAAAGAGATTTTTCATCCAGATTCGCGTTTTGAAGCCGCCGACAAGGCCAACCTGCATCTTGAGGCGCAGCAAGCCTATCTCGCCAATATCAGCTACGTCGATTACTGCCTCGGCATGCTCTTTGAAGCGTTGGCCAAGAGCAAGTATGCCGACAACACCATCATCATGCTCTGGGGGGACCACGGCTGGCATCTCAGTGAAAAGATGAAATACGGCAAGACCGACCTCTGGGAGGAATCGTGCCGCGTGCCACTGCTTGTCAGCGTGCCTGGTGTCACGAAGCCCGACTTCAAATGTGAAGGTGTGGTCAACCTGCTCGACATGTATCCCACGCTGGTGGAGCTATGCGGGCTTCCGCCTAATGCGGAAAACGAAGGCCGCAGCTTTGCCCCTCTGCTCAAGAATCCTTCAATGGAATGGAATGTCCCAACCCTGACCACCTATCAATACAAGAACCACTCCCTCACCGATGGTCGCTATCGCTACACTTGGTATGGGGGCAAAGCCGACGGAGGCGAGGAACTCTACGACCACTCCGTCGATCCGCTTGAGCACAAAAACTTGGCCTCAAATCCCGAGTCCCAAGAGATCATGGCCCGCTTCAAAAACGATCTGCCGACCTACGATGAACCAGGAGCTCCCCGCAACAAACTTTCCGGATCCGACAAAAAGAAAATGTCCAAGAAGAAGGACAAGAAAAAGAAAGATGATGAGTGAAATCATTTCGCCAAGCATCAATCGGTTTTGAATTTATTTCATGAAACGGATTGCAAAACGGACCTTCATTTTCAGTTTATCCTCAATGCATCAGCATCGTCTTCCTCGTCTGCTGATGCGGAGTGCGGCGATGTAAAACTCCAAACCTTCAACGC
>RFZT01000127.1 GCA_009920585.1 bacterium | reverse complement strand
TGATCATTTAACTCTTTACCTGATAGCGTGTTTTGGTTTGTTGGCGATTTTGGGAATTTTGGTGGTTTGGCCTGAGGCCTCAAACAGGACGGGGCGGCTGGGAGCCGCTTTTTTTATTCTTATATTATGTGTCTTCGTGGTTCTGGCGCGGTGGCCGGGTTTGTTTTATCCGCGCGGGTTCAATCCAGATGAAGATCAGTTGGTTGCGGCGGCGAGAGCGTTGGTTCTTGATCCGGTATTTTTCCGAGCGGCAGAGGCTGGGTCCAGTGGGCCGCTGAATGTGTATCCGCTTATGACTTCGCAGGTATTTGGAGGATGGCCAACATTATTTAGTGCGCGGTTGGTAGGATTGGCGATGATTTGTGTGGCTGTTGTAGCTTTGTATTTTGCTGGAAGAGCTGTTTTTTCGGAATCGGTGGCGCGGCTTGGCGCAGTGCTGCCGGGAGTATTTTTCGGTCTGACAAACTTTTGGGATTTCACGCACTACACAAGCGAGCATGTCCCAATGGCGTTGTTGTCGGTGGGTTGGGCATTCAGCGCGTGGGCGGTTTTCCGTGAAGGCATGCCATTCCAGCGGAGGGTTATAATCGCCTGTTTAGCAGCGTGTGTTTTTTCTATGGTGCCTTTTGCGAAGTTGCAGGCTTCCATGGCGGCGGTTGGGGCTGCGGGGATTTTGGTCGTGGGTATTTTTATCCAGGGGAACTCCTTGCGAGCTAGGTTTATGGGAGTAGGGATAGTGTGCGCGGCAGGGTTGGTCACTCCTGCCTTGTTGGTAGGCTTTTTCGCAACCAATGGTGCGCTGGAGTATTTCTGGATGAGCTATATCCAAAATGCGCTGGCTTATCAGGGGTCGGGATATCGGGGAGTCTCGGCTGTGAAAATGTTGGAGATGATTTTGTTCGCAAAGCCGCCAATGCGCCCAGATGATTTTTTGTGGTTTTTACTAGGCTGGGTTATCCTTGTGCTGATGGGGGCTTTTACACTTGTTGGCGTTCGGCATAGGTCCGCACCTTGGCGTTCGTGGATATTTCTTTTTTATTCATTGATTATGATTTTTTTGGTGTTTTTTACGGTTACGGCGCCACAGAGGAATTATCCTCATTACCTTCTCTTTTTACCGGTCGTCATGGGGTTGGTGGTGATGTCGCTTTTCGGAGTGCTTGCAGGGAAACTTGGATCAAAATGCCCGATAGTTGGGGGGGCGGCAATCGGAGTGATTTTTCTTATTGGAATGGGGCCAATGGTTATCGCTCGTCTTCAATCGCCCAACTCTTGGGCTGGGCTGGCGCAAAAGTGGGCCGCCGAAAAGCCCGTAGCTATTGCGAAGAGGATTCTTGAGGCCTCGGGCGGCGAGGGTAGGTTGTGCGTGTGGGGGTATAATCCAACATATTACTCAGAGACTGGGATGGTGCAGGCCACGCGGTTGAGCACTTCGGGTGCATTGTTTAATGATAACCAGCTGAATCCGTTTTTTTTGAGAACCTATATCGATGATTTGCAGCGGAACCGGCCTAGTATTTTTGTTGACGCTGTTGCTTCGGATCAGTTTGTGATGATGACAAAGCGTGAAGAATATGGTCATGAAAGAATCCCCGAAATCCGAGATTTTGTGGCCGCAAACTACACTCTTTTTGATGAAATCGATGGCGTTCGAATTTATAAGTGGAAAGAGGTGAATCATTGACTGGCAATGAGTTTCAGTCGCTGATTTCTGTTTGTATCCCGGTCTATAATGGGGTGGCACATTTGCGGGTGTGTCTAGAGTCCGTGGCTTCGCAGAAGGATATCGCCCTAGAGGTCGTCGTGCGCGACGATGTATCAAAGGATGGTTCGCTGGAGCTTGTCGACTCAGTAGCTCGCGAGTTTCCGCAAGTGGAATGGAACATCGCCCGCAATCCGGTGAACCTTGGCATGGTGGGAAATTGGAATGCGTGCTTGATGGCTGCAAAGGGGGAATTTGTGAAAATGATGGGGCAGGATGACCTGTTGGAAGCCAATTGTTTGAAGAAACAGGCGGAGGCATTGCAGGCCAATCCCGCAGCAAATCTGTGTGTATCTGCAGCGAACCTTTACTCGGCCCGCTGCGCCCATCTTTTTCCCAAGCGGCGCCATTGGAGCGAGGGATACCATTCTGGAAATGATATCATTCTCGATTGTGCTCGCCGGGCCTACAATCCCCTTGGAGAGCCAGTGACGGGTTTGGCGCGGCGTGAAAGCATGCTGGCGCGTGGAGGTTACGATGCCACCCTGCGGTATTGGGTGGATGTCGATATGTGGTTCCAATTGATCCAAAATGGCGGTTGCGTGATCCTGCGGGAGGCCCTGTGCGGATTTCGAATCCACCGTGGCGCGGCATCCTACACGCTCCAAGGTGACTCGTACGCGGAGTTTCTGGAGATCGCAAAACGCTATGCACCCGGCTCGGCCGCTTCACGGCGCTCGCTGGCCCAGCGCGTGCGTGCGGGCGTTGATTCACTGGCGCGCTTGGCCATTTACCGGATTTTTGGATAAAAGCGGCAATTTTTAAAATGAACAATAAGCCCAATTTGGAATTGCTCTCTATCGTCATTCCTGCCCGGGATGAGGAAGGATGCATCGCAAGCACGGTGGAGCATCTGCATTTGGAGCTCAAGCTGCATGGTGTGCCTCATGAAATCGTGGTGGTGGATGACGGCAGCAAGGACCGAACTTGGGCGATTCTTCAGGAGGTGCGCGAGCGGGTTCCCGCGCTGGCTCCGGTACAAAATAAAGCCCCGAACGGCTTTGGTCGCGCCATCACATGCGGTTTAGATGTTGCGAAGGGCGATGCGCTTGTCATCATGATGGCCGACGAATCGGATGATTGCCGCGATGTGGTGCGTTACTGGAACAAGTTGAACGAGGGCTATGATTGCGTCTTCGGCAGCCGTTTCATGAAGGGCGGCGGTGTCATAGACTATCCATCGATCAAATTATTCGTAAACCGCCTGGCAAATGCATTTGTGCGGATTCTCTTCAATCATGGACTCAACGATACAACGAATGCTTTCAAGGCCTACCGCAAAACCGTGATCGATGGCATACGCCCGATCCTCTCGCCGCACTTCAACATTACGGTCGAGCTTCCTCTGAAAGCCATAGTCCGAGGATTTTCCTTCACTGTTATCCCTATCACCTGGCGCAACCGCCGCACCGGTGAGGCAAAACTCAAGATCAAGGAAATGGGTAGCCGCTATCTGTTCATCTGCCTCTATGTCTGGCTGGAGAAGTATTTCTCGCGCGGAGATTATCGAAGTGAACAATAATATTTTGACGGCCATTTTTTTACGAAACAAACTCAACAAAAAAAAGTCCTTCGATAAGTCTAGTTCTGGCGATGAAAAAGACTGTAAGTGATTCAGGGATCCAGCGTCAGCTTGCTGCGGTCTTGGTGGCGAGGCCGCAGGGACAGTTGGGGAATCGTATTTTTCAGGCGGCGGCTTTTCAGGCGGCGGCTTGGGAAATGAGTTTTTCTCTTTTGAATCCGGCGCTTGGACCGTACGCGGAGTTTTTTCCTGCGTTAAAGAATGATTTTTTTTGCCGTCAGGGGCAGGGTTTGCCCATGACGCGCTGGCGTCTTTTGTTTTGTCGGACACTCGATGCTCTGACATCCCGCAGTTTGCGTTCGGTGTGGTCTGCTGGACGGTGGGCCGTGTTGGACATCGCTGCTTCGCACGATGACAGTGAGGAGGACTTCGATCTCTGCGGTGAGGAGTTTCAAAGAATTCTCTCGCGGAATCGTCTTGTAGTTGCCAAGGGCTGGAAATTCCGTGCGCATGCGGCGCTCAAGTCGAGGAAGAAGGATGTGGTGAGGCTGTTCACGCCGCATTCGGGCATCCGCGCCGAGGTCGAGCGGCATATCACTCAGGCCAGAATCGGTTGTGATATTCTGGTCGGTCTGCATGTGCGTCGAGGGGACTATGCGAATTGGCTGGGGGGAAAGTTTTTTTATGGTCGGGATGCCTATGCGTCTTGGCTCAAGCAGGCAAACGCACTCTGGCTGGGAAAGAAGGTGGGCTTCCTGATCTGCTCAAACGAAAGTGTGGATGATCTGTTGCGCTTGCCGGGTGTGAGCGCCAGCGCAGGCCCCGGCGTGCCGATCGCGGATCTCTATGCCCTTGCGGCTTGCGATTATTTGATTGGCCCTCCGAGCACATTCACCCTCTGGGCGTCCTACTATGGCGGTGCTCCGCTGCATATGCTCATGAAAAATGACCAAACGCTCCAGATCCAAGGGTTCGCACATCACAACCGGTTTTGAAAAAACGATGTGCTTTGATGCCATACTAAATGCTGAAATGAAAGCCGCCGACTAATTCTTCAAAATCAACTCTTGGCTCATCCATCTCGTCTTTGGTCTCTATTGGCTCGACCATTAAAAATGGATTTCAAATGGTTAGGCTCGGCGCCTAATTTTGATAGACCGATCTCTTCTAAATTTCATGGCACCACCAGTCGCTCCGTTTTTCACCATCATTACCCCAACGCTCAATGCCTCCGGAACGCTTGAAGACGCTGTCTGCAGTGCCATGGGGCAAGGGATAGAGTGTGAACATTTGATCATGGATGGCTGCTCGTCCGATAGAACGCTCGAGATAGCACATTGTTTCCCTCACCTAACCATCCACAGCGGACGCGACCGCGGACTCTACGATGCCATGAATCGCGGCGCCTTCTTTGCTCGTGGCGAATGGCTCATCTTTCTTCAAGCCGACGACTGGCTGCCCCAAGGAGCTCTGGCAGCATTCCGTGCTGCTATCGAAAAAAACCCAACGGCCGATATTCTTACTGGCTCGGCCGAGGCGGTTCGCCAGACAGGCGAGAATCTTTGGCAAATGCAGTGGATCCGTTCTTCCGATGAAGACAAATCACTGACTTTTGAAAACATCGCCCTCGGTGAGCCCATGCTCAACGCCCGTGCCATCCGAAAGAGTCTCTTCAAAAAAGTCGGCCCTTTCGATCTAGCCTACTCGCTGGCCTCCGACCGTGACTTCCTCCTCAAGCTTGCTGCACTTCAGCCCATAGCGGTAAATATCGAAGCCTCTACCTACCGCTACCGTTGGCATGAAGGATCTCGCACCATGAACGCCGGCAATTCCCTTAGTAGTCGCCTCACCAACGAAAATCTCACTATTTCGGAAAAACACCTTAAAGTAACCAGTGATCAGTCCGCCAAGCGCATCTTTCGACTTTGGCACGCGCGCCAGTCCACGATTGCTACCCTGTGTACTCTCGAAGCTCTCCAGCCCCTAGCTTTTGTTCAAAACATCGTCCGAGCTACGGGTGTCAATCTATTCTGGGTCTTTCCATTTACCGCAGAGTTCCTCCGATGTCTTATTAGGTGGGTCGGCAGAGGATTTAAAACGCAATCCCAATTAAATTCGTTAGTTGAGGCATCCGCTTTGAACCGAATTTCAGCTCAATAGGATTTCTTAGTTTTGGCGATAAACTGTCAGCCCATGCCAAAAGTTAGCATCGTTATCCCTGTTTTTAATCGTTCGCATTGCATCCAACGTGCGCTGGCTAGTATTCGTGTGCAGCAAGTTGGTGAATGCGAGTTGATAGTTGGCGACGATGCCTCCAGCGATGGGACATGGGAGATCGTTCGTGGTGAGTTTCCTGATAGTCGCATAGCGCGACTTGACGTGAACTCGGGGGCGGCTGCGGCTCGCAATGCCGCGATGCGATTTGCCCGAGGTGAGTATTTGGCTTTTTTGGATTCGGATGACGAGTGGCTAGTTGGTAAGCTTGCTGCTCAGTTAGCCTTTCTTGAGAGTAATCCCAATGTTGTCGGTTGTGCGACTTCCCACATCTATCAATTGCGTAATGGAAGGCAACGTGAGGAAATTGTAAAAAATCCCTCGGACTGGAGTCGAAGATTGCAATCTGGACAATCTTTTCATGGGGCGAGCACCCCGGTTGTGCGAAGGAACGTGCTGGAGTCTGTTGGAATGCAGGATGAGTCGCTACGTGTCCTTGAGGATTGGGATTGGATGCTTCGTATTACTCAAAAGCACCAATTCCACGTTTTGACTGAACCGTACGCGTTGATCCATGAAAATGCGCCCTCCAATGCGGATTTCACGTATCTGGCTACGCAGAGGTTTTTGGCGAAACATGACGCAACTTTTTTAATCGAGGGGGAAGCCCACCAACGACGTGTCATTTCCCAGCATTGGGAGAATGCGGCGCGTTGCTTTTTTCGACATTCACGCAATGCCGAAGGATGCCGTTGTCTATTGAAGTCGATCAAGGCGGCGCCAGTTCGTAATCTCTCAATGGTCTTAGCTTTCCCTATTGCTGCGCTCGATGCACAGTTGGGGACAAAATTTTTGAGAAAAATCATTGCTGCACGAAGTGGTCTTTCGATTGTTTAGAGATGAAAATTCTTTTTCTTTCAAGCTACGCGCATCTTGTTCTGGAGCGGAGCGCCTCCAAGGTCTCCGGTGGGGCTGAGTTGCAGGTTGCTCTTTTGGCTCGCGAGCTAGCGGGTAGGGGAATTGAAACGGTGATTCTCGGAGGAGATACGGGGCAAAGGGACGGACTATTTTTAGACGGCGTTAAAATTCGCGTTGGTGGCCAATTTCATAGTGGTAACCCGATGGCGATGCTGGCTTCTATGCCGCGTGTTTTTTCAGTGATTCGCGAGGAAAAGCCGGAATGGGTGTTTATTTTGGGTTGGACGGCTTGGATGGCCGCGATTGTTGCGATGCGCGGAGTGCTAGGCTATCGGGTTGGCTTTATTTGTGGACTGGATAGTGAGTTGACGGGTGATTTTCGGCGGGAGAATCCTGTGAGGGGTGGATTGTTTGAGTGGGGAGTGGCGCAGTGTGATTTGCGCTATGCCATGACGGAACGCCAGCGGTCCCTTTTTGAAAAAAG
>RFZT01000126.1 GCA_009920585.1 bacterium | reverse complement strand
TCAATGGCTCACTCTTCACGGTGGATGGCTTTATGGACAAAAAAGGCGTCTACGAGGAGTTCGGTCCGGACTGGCGCCGGTGGGGCGGCTGCTACTGGTTCCAGAACACGCGCGAACCGTATTGGGCCATGCTTTATTCCGGGGATTACGACCAGATGGAGCCGCTCTGGAAGATGTATCGCGAGGCTTTGCCGTTGCTAAAGGAGCGCACGAAAACCTACTTCAACCACGACGGGATTTTTTGTTCCGAAACTATTCATCCGTGGGGCCTGAACAAGCAGGGCGACTTCGGATACAACAATTCGGAGTTCTATCCCGCCAACGCCTTTATCCGCCGATATTGGGACAGCGGGAACGAGCTTGCGCAGATGATGCTCGACCGCTACGCGCACGCGCCAAGCGAGGAGTTCGCAAAGACCACGCTGATCCCGATCGCGGACGGGGTGGTGACCTTTTACGAACAGCACTACCCGAAACCCGAACCCGGCAAGCCCCGCTTCGCGCCGGCCATGAGCTTGGAAACTTGGCACACCGCCGAGGATCCGGCGCCCGTGATTGTCGGCCTGCGCACGGTGCTCACCCGCTTGCTGGAATTGCCCGAGTCACTCAGCACGCCAGAGCAGCGCGCGAAATGGACCCGCTTCCTCGCGGAGTTGCCCGAGACTCCCATGGCGGAGGAGAACGGAAAGAAATGGCTTCTGCCCGCCCGCACTTTCTCTGATAAAAGAAACTCGGAGAACCCGGAACTCTACGCCGTCTTTCCTTACCGCGTTTACGGCCTCGGCAAGCCTGACCGGGAAGTCGCCCTCGAAACTTGGAACCGGCGCTTGGTTAAGGCCACTGGCGGTTGGCGACAGGATTCCATCCAAGCCGCGCTGCTCGGCCTGACCGATGAGGCCAAGGGCTATGTCGTGAGGAACGCAAGCGAACCGACATTGATCGGCCAGAAGCCGCACAAGCCCTCAAGGTTTCCTGCCTTCTGGGGGCCGAACTTCGACGGCACACCTGACCAATGCCAGGGTTCAGTGACTCTGATCGCGCTACAGCGCATGCTCATGCAATGCGACGGCGACACGATCCGACTCATTCCCGCCTGGCCGAAGGACTGGAACGCCAGATTCAAACTCCACGCCCCGAAAAACACCACCGTCGAGGGCCGCGTCGAGAACGGCAAACTGACCGATCTGAAAGTAATTCCAGAAATTCGCCGCAAGGATGTCGTTGTCGGTGCCGAATAAATGACTCAAGATCGCACGGAGATTCAAAAAACATTCTTCCCAAATCAATCTGCCAATTTGAAAAAAATAACTGTTTCCACTCGTATAAGAAAATCGATCACCACCATCGGCCAGCTTGCGGCTATTGCCCTTTCGGCACAGGCCTTGGCTCTCGATCTTTATGTCAGCCCGGCGGGCAAGGACTCCAATTCCGGCACGGAGGGCGCGCCCCTCGCCACGCTCGCAGCAGCGCGCGATGCAGCCCGAAAAGTGGTCGGTAAGGAAGCTGTCACCATTCATGTCGGCGACGGGATTTACCATCTGCCGGAAACCCTTGTGTTCACTCCGGCGGACTCCGGCAGCGCGGAGTTTCCTGTCGTTTACCGCGCGGTGAATGAAGGCCGCGCCGTCCTGAGTGGTGGCTCGGAACTCAAGCTGGATTGGAAGCCCTACCGCGACGGCATTTTCCAAGCCGCGACTCCGCTGGGTCTGGAGATCGACCAATTGTTCATCAATGGCAAAGCCCAGCGCATGGCCCGCTACCCGAATTTCGACGCCGCAAAAAAAACCGACGCCTACCAGGGTTACTCGGCGGATGCATTTTCCAAGGAACGCGCTGCGAAGTGGGCGAATCCGGTCGGCGGATATATCCACGCCATGCACACCTCCCGCTGGGGCGGCTACCACTACCGCATCACCGGCAAGGATGCCGAAGGCAATGTGACCTATGAGGGCGGCTGGCAGAACAATCGCCAGATGGGTATGCACAAGGATTTTCGCATGGTGGAAAACATCTTCGAGGAACTCGATGCCCCCGGCGAGTGGTTCCACGACCGCAAGACATCCACGCTGTATTTCCTGCCTGCTCAGGGAACCGATCTGGCCAAGGCGAAAGTGGAAGTCGTCCGCTTGCGGCATCTGGTGGAGTTCGCCGGCACGCTGGAGAAACCCGTAAAACACATCGCGCTTGAGGGCTTCACTGTGCGGCACGCGGCGCGCACGTTCATGGATTGCAAGGAACCTCTCCTGCGCTCGGACTGGACGATCTACCGCGGCGGCGCGTTCCTGCTCACCGGTACGGAGGATATCGACATCCGTGATTGCGAGTTCGACCAAGTCGGCGGCAATGCCATTTTCGTGAACAACTACAACCGGCGTGTCCTGATCAATGGCTGCCATATTCACGATACCGGAGCCAGCGGTGTCTGTTTCGTGGGCGATCCCGCCGCCGTGCGCGATCCGTTGTTCGAATATAATCAGTCACAAGACCTCACTAAAGTCGATCCCGCGGCCGGCCCGAAGAGCGATAATTATCCCGCCGATTCCACCGTTGAGGATTGCCTCATCCACGGCATAGGCCGCGTCGAGCGTCAACCGGCCGCCGTGCAGATTTCGATGTCCAAGGGAATCACCGTGCGCGACTGCTCGATCTACGACTGCTCCCGCTCAGGCATCAACATCAACGAGGGAACTTGGGGCGGACACCTCATTGAGGGCTGCGATGTGTTCGACACTGTTCTCGAGACCCACGACCACGGGTCTTTCAACTCTTGGGGGCGCGACCGCTATTGGGACAAGAGCTACCCGAAGACAGAAAAGGCCGTGGCTCTCAACCCCGATCTTCCCTTTCTCGATGCGGTCACGCCGACCATTATCCGCAACAGCCGCTGGCGCTGCGACCATGGTTGGGATGTGGACCTGGACGACGGATCCACTAACTACGAAATCTATAACAATGTCTTCTTGCTGGGCGGGCTTAAACTGCGCGAGGGCTACCGCCGCATTGTGTATAACAACATCGGCTACAACAGCACCGCCTATCCCAGTGTGTGGTTTAAGAACAGCCAAGACTCTCTGAAGAACAACATTTGGATGGCCGCTTATAAATCGGCCCGCATGCCCAAAGACAAGTGGGGTGGAACGAGCGACAAAAACCTTTTCGCCGCCGACTTCGCCTTGAAGGAGGCGCAGGACAAAGGGTGGGACGCGAATTCCCTCGTCGGCGATCCGATGTTCATCGACCCCGCCAAAGGCGACTTCCGTGTGCGCGAGGATTCCCCGGCGTTGAAACTGGGCTTCAAAAATTTCCCGATGGATCGCTTTGGCGTGAAAAAACCTTCGCTCAAAGCCACCGCCCGCACGCCGGAGATCCCGCCGATGCAAGCGCAGAAAAAGAAACCCGGCCCCGCCACCGGGGAGTGGCTCGGAGCGCGCTTGCAGGAACTCGGTAGCGGAGGATTCTCCGCCTACGGTATCGCCGAGGACGACGGCGGTGTGGCAATCATCGAAGTGCCGAAGGGCTCCGCCGCCGCCCGCGCCGGATTGAAGTCCGGTGACCTCCTGCTAAAAATCAACGAAAGCAAGGTTTCGAAGGTCGGGCAGGTCCGTAGGCTCACAGAGGAGTCCGACACCCGGTCGCTCACGCTGCAAATCGTGCGCGATCAGACGCCCATGACATTGAAACTCGAACTATGAGCCTATTAAATTATCGCATGATGAGTTTTATCCAAGCGACGGCGGTCGCCGCTTTGCTCGCCCTTCTCGTCGGCTGTGGGCCCAATTCACAAGCGCCTGCGGGGATGGTTTTGATTCCCGGTGGCGAGTTCAACATGGGGAGTGAAGCGAGTTTCGCATTCCCCAATGAAAAGCCCGTCCATCGCGTGAAGGTGGCTCCGTTTTTCCTAGATGTGCATCCCGTGACGAATGCGGAGTTCGCGAAATTCGTGGAGGCGACGGCCTACAAGACCGTGGCCGAGCGTGCCGTCGATTGGGAGGAGATGAAAAAACAGGTCCCGCCGGGGACCCCCAAGCCGCCTGACGAAGTCCTCCAGCCGGGCTCGTTGGTTTTTCGTCAGACACCTGGGCCGGTGGATTTGCGGGACATGTCGCAGTGGTGGGTATGGACAACCGGTGCCTCTTGGAAAAATCCGGAGGGGCAGGGGAGTTCCATCCAGGGACGAGAAAACCATCCCGTCGTTCAAATCGCCTGGGAAGACGCACAGGCCTATGCGAAATGGGCCGGGAAACGCCTGCCAACCGAGGCGGAGTGGGAGTTCGCCGCTCGTGGCGGGCACGATGGATGGCGCTTTGCTTGGGGCGATCAGGAAAACCCCGATGGAAAGATCATGCTCAACCGATGGACGGGTGATTTTCCGTATCGCAACGATAGCAAGGACGGTTTTGTTGGCACCTCTCCGACGGGATCCTTTCCGCCGAATGGCTACGGTCTCTACGACATGGGCGGAAATGTCTGGAACTGGTGCTCCGACCTCTACCGGGCTGATACTTTCGCCGAGCGGGCTGATGCGAATGCAGTTTGCTGCGATCCCAAGGGCCCACCCAGCGCGGTGGGTGAAAAACCCATGCCAAACGATCCTTCTCCGCCGACCGTTCCCGGCGCCGAGCGCCGAGTTATCAAAGGTGGTTCATTTTTGTGTCATCCCTTGTATTGCGAAAGTTACCGACCCTCCGCCCGCCGGGGAACCTCTCCCGACACGGGTAGCAGTCACGTTGGCTTCCGTTGTGCGATCGATGCCCCCAGCACCCCAGAACGGAAGTGACGTAGAAATCTTATTAGCTGATGAATCGCGCCTTCCTGATCTTGTCTCTGATTCTTGCGCTCCCGGTTTTCGCTAATGGGAATACAGTTCAGAGCGGAGTCGCGATTGCCTCCGATGCTCCCGCTGGGAAGCCTTATGTTTACAAGCAAAGCGCCGGCGAGCCGCGCGAGATGGAAGTTTTCTTTCCCCCGCCCGACCAAGACCACGGCTTTTTCAATAGAGAACACACTCGAAATTCCAACCCGATAATCCCATGAAATACACAACAACAACCCCGCTGCTCATCGCCGCTTGTCTGCTCGCTTTAGCATTCTGCTCCATCGCCTCGGCCGCCACGGTCGAGAATATCTCCATCGCCGGAAAGCCCGTCACGATCAAGGTTCCGGACCAACCAGCCCCCGGAAATCCTTGGCTGTGGGTCGGAGAGTTTGGCGGCGTTTTGAAATCCCTTCAGGATGGATTGGTCAAAAAAGGGTGGCATGTGGTCTATGTGAGTGCGAGCAACCTCTTCGGTTCGCCCCAGGCAATGGAGGTCTGGGAGAAGGTCTATGAGGAAATGCACAGCAAGCGCGGGCTTTCCGCCAAGCCGGCCCTGCTGGGCATCTCCCGTGGCGGGCTTTATGTGACGGCGTGGACGCGGCTCCACCCCGACCGCGTGAGTGTGCTCTATCTGGACAACGGCGTCTGCGACATCCGTTCCTGGCCGGCGGGATTTCCGCTCACCAAGCAGGGCAAAGGCAGCCCGAAGGATTGGAAATTGTGCAAGGCGGAGTTTGGTTACACGAGCGATGCCGAGGCCGGGGAAAAAGCCGCCAAACCTTGCGATGGAATGTTGCCCGCCATTCAGGCTGGAGTGTTTCTGATTTCCTGCCACGGCACGGCCGACTCGGTCGTTCCCTACGAGGACAACGCCGCGCACCTTGTGAAGCTATGGCAAGACAACGGCGGGCGTCTGAAGCTCTTTCCCAAGGAGGGAGCCGACCACCATCCCCACGGCCTGCCTGATCCCGCGCCGATCATCGCAGCCATTACCGGAGAAGATTCTCCAAGCCCTGATGCCTCCCGTGCGGCAAAATGAAACGCAAAACCAAACCACTTTTGATCGCAAAATAAGGGGGCATGGCCGTCTCGGCCGTGTTGAGACCGGGCTGCTTGGTCGCACTCTGCCCATCGGAACCAAGGAGCAAGCGAAGAATCCCTTGCAGGCGAAAGACCTAAATGGATGGAAGTAAATCATGCCAATATGTGGGACCCGTTGGCTGGCCCGTTGGCCTTGCAAACTTCCGGCGATGATTTCCAACGCGAAAGGGTCATCCAGCGGCGGGAAGCGTCCTGCCTGAATTCATGGTTGTGCGCCGCCATGGATGCGCTCTGCATTTGAAAAAACAGGCTTGAATAACACGCTCTTGTTGTTATGGTGAACTTATGGTGGCGCCCCTCGAGTTAAAATCTCTCTCCATTCCTGAAAGACTATTGCTGGTAGAAGATATTTGGGATTCGATAGAGGAGGAGCAGCATGCCTTAGCCGACCACCCAAGTGTGATTGGGGAAATTCGAGCAAGGAAAAACAAATTTATATCGAATCCTTCATCTGGGATCTCTTGGGAAGATGCGAAAGAGCGCATTCGCAATGGCTTGGCATAGGGAGATTATTTTACTTCCTGAGGCAGAATCGGATGTCAACCAAGCCTATTGGTGGTATGAGGATAAAAGTGTTGGCTTAGGGGAGGAGTTTCTCAGATGTATTGAAGCTGGATTTGCCAGAATTAGTGAAAACCCTCATCACTATCCAGTTCGATTTGACGCTTTTAGACGCATTTTACTGCGGCGTTTTCCATATGTCGTTTATTTTGAGGACACAGTAACAACTGTGACAATTTACTATGTTTTTCACGGATCACTTAATCCAGAAAAATTAAAACAAAGACTAAAACCAACCGACCGATTGACGTAATCGCTATGCCTTCGACACTTCTGGCATTTCGACTGCGGAGCAGGCTTGGATGCCAGAAGCGAGTAGCAACTGTCATCGGGGACGAGAGCGGCCTCGATCCTCCATGGTGATGGCTCAGATAGACCTTCTGGAAGGCTGGACATTACCTGTGTTACTGCCAGAGATTTGGAAAAGAATAATTATTCCACTGAGCGAAAATGCAATCGGCCGAAAAAA
>RFZT01000125.1 GCA_009920585.1 bacterium | reverse complement strand
TATCCTCAGGCACCGGATAAAAAGAATGAACAAAATACATCGAGACATCACTGGGGAAGTCGGTGTAGAGGGATCCACGGACGTCGGAGAGCGTATTCCAACCCATATGCGGCACCTTCAAAGACCCGCTGGGAAAACGCACCACGCGACCCTTGAGAATCCCAAGCCCGGGAACACCGGGGGATTCCTCACTGGACTCAAAGAGCAATTGGTAGCCGAGGCAGATGCCGAGATAGGGCCGTCCCTCTAAGGTCCATTCGCGAACAGAATCCCACATACCGCTGGCACGAAGATTCGCCGCACACTGATGGAAGTGCCCTTGGCCCGGCACAACAATCCCATCTACATCCGCCAACTGCGCAGCTGTAGTAATGAGACTGGGAGCGACTCCGGCAACCTCCAAAGCTTTGCACACACTGCGCAAATTCCCACTTCCGTAATCAATGACGCCGATGGATTTTTTACTCATCCGTTAAAATCTTAACCGCCCCCAGACCGGCCGATCAAAGAACGCCTTTGGTGCTAGGAACCCCCTGCACGCGAGGATCAATGCGCGTCGCTTGATCCAACGCACGAGCGAGGGATTTAAAAATTCCCTCCGCCATATGATGGGCATCCCGACCGGCCAAGACGTCGACATGCAAATTCATGCCGCCGTGGACGGAAATCGCGCGGAGAAATTCCTCGACGAGCTGAAAAGTGAATGCGGAGCCAATCACGTCCGCCTTTTGAGGGGCGTTGTAGTTGAGATACGGGCGACCGCTCAAATCCACAACGCAACGAACGAGGGCTTCGTCCATAGGAACATACGAAGACCCGTAGCGCTGAATGCCAACTTTGTCACCCAGCGCGCGATCTAAGGCCTGACCGAGCAAAATCCCAGTATCCTCAACCGTGTGATGGTAATCGACCTCAATGTCGCCCTTGGCTGTGAGATCGAGATCCATGAGCCCATGCTTCGAAAAAAGCGTGAGCATGTGATCAAAAAACGGAATGCCGGTGGAAATACGCGATTTTCCACATCCATCGAGATTAAGGGTGAGTTGGATGGATGTTTCCGATGTCGTGCGCTCAAGAGTGGATTCGCGGGGCATGGACACGACTTAAGCAGATGCCAAGGACTTTGAAAAGGCCCGCGAGCCACTCATTTAAAATCTTGCACCCCTTGCTCTATGCCATCGAAAGTGGAAGACACTTATGCAAACAGAAATTTATTTGGCTACGGCCATCGACGCCGCACAGGCCGCCGGAGGATTTCTCCGGGCCAACTTCGGCCGCCCACTCACGGTGGATGAAAATCTCGCCCACGACATCAAGCTCGAGCTCGATAAACGGACTCAAGTTTTGATCGAAAGCCTGATCCTCTCCAAATTCCCCGACCATGCCATCTATGGCGAAGAAGGGATCAGCGGCGACCAGTCGAGCGAGTTCCAATGGATCATTGATCCCATTGACGGCACGGTGAACTACTTCTACTCAATCCCTCACTTTGCCGTTTCGATTGCTCTTCGCCGCAATGGAAAAATCATCGCCGGCGTCATCTACGACCCGATGCGGGACGAAATGTGGTCTGTGCGCGAAGGCCAGCCAGCCTTACTCAACGGACAACCGATCGCCGTCAGCACCCGCACGGAGCTCTGCGAATCGATTGTTTCCGTTGGGGTTTCCAAGTCACTGAACTCGATCAATCGCGGGCTTCCTCTTTTTGAAAAAATGGTTCGTGGGGCTAAAAAATGCCGCATGATGGGAAGTGCGTCACTCGATATTGCTTATGTTTCCTGCGGTCGCCTCGATGCCTACATCGAAAGCATGATCAGCCTCTGGGATGTCGCCGCCGGCATCCTCCTCGTCGAATCCGCCGGCGGGCGAGTCGACCTCACTCCACACGAATCTGCTGCCGACAAATACGGCATCGTCGCAACTAGCGGCCATATTCCGATCGAATGATCGCGACTGGCATCGGCTATGACGTTCACCGCCTCGTCACTGGACGTCCCCTGATTCTGGGTGGAGTTGAAATCCCCCACCCACTTGGTCTCGAGGGCCACTCGGATGCGGACGTCCTTTGCCACGCCATCGCCGACGCTCTTCTAGGTGCGGCTGGCGAGCCAGACATCGGGCATCTCTTTCCAAATACCGATCAAAGCATCCGAGGGATCAGCAGCCTTGAGATTCTTCGCCGCGTCCGAGCATTGCTGGATGAGAAATCCATCGTCATTCACAACGTCGATTCTACCCTTGTCGCGGAGGAGCCTCGTATCTCGCCTTATCTCGCTGATATGAAGAACCTCGTCGGAGCTGCATTGAATCTCCCTCCCGCGCGTGTGGGCATCAAAGCCACCACCAATGAGTCAATGGGATTTCTTGGCCGAGGCGAAGGTATGGCCGCCATGGCCACCGCCTGCGTGGACAGACCCAACTAAGCTCCAGCGAGAGTTTTTTCAATAAGGGCCGTGGCAAGGGGCTCAGTGATAGTATCGAGTTCCTTGAGAAGCGCCTTGAGCTCCCCAGTGGAGCGAGCCTCCATCGCCGACCGCGCCGCTAGCACAAGGCGGTCTATTTCTTGACGAACACCATCTGGCACCTCCCCCTCAAGTTGAGTCAGCGCTGCAGCAATCGCCGGCAGCATTTCATCGGCTTTGAGTTTCGCCTCTGTGAAGATGCGCTCATCCATGTCTTCAAATGCGTGCTCCAGTGAATCGCCGAGCATTTTTTCTACAGCCTCATCGGAAACTTCCACCGCACTTTGAATTTGGACAACGGTATCGCGCAAAGTGACCGTATCCCTCGCCAGAACGTGAAGAATGCCGTTGGCATCGAGTTCAAATTGAACCCCCACTCGAGCTTGCCCTTTTGGTGATGGGCTGAATACCACATCCATCTCACCGAGTTTCCAGTTATCGCGGGCCATCTCACGCTCGCCTTGCAGAACACTAATCCTCATCGTTGCCTGGTTCGCAACGGCATTGGTGAACATTTCTCCCGCTTTGCAGGGTATGGTCGTGTTGCGGGGAATAATGACATTCATCAAGCCGCCGAACGTTTCAATACCGAGTGATAGCGGGGTCACGTCGAGGAGTGTGACATTTTGTAAGCCCCCCTCCAGTATGCCGGCTTGAATAGTCGCACCAAGGGCGACTGCCTCATCAGGATGCTGACTCACATCCGGCTCACGGCCAAAAAGTGAAGCCACAAACTTCCTCACGAGAGGCATCCGCGTGGCTCCTCCAACAAGAACGACGGCGTCCAGCGCAGATGTTTCCAATCCCGCATCAGCGAGAGATTGCAGGCAGTGCGCGCGCGTCCGATCTACTACCGACTGGCAAATGCGCTCTAGGTCGGCGCGAAGATAAATCTGTCCATCCAACTCGATCGAATCCTGATCTGTGAGACCACGTTTGATTTTTTCTGCATCGGTCACGGGGATCCCCCAAGCCACAGCCAAAGACGCGTCAAGATCATCGCCACCAAGACGCGTATCGCCATTCGTAGATAAAACTTCAAAGACACCATGCCGCAGCTCCAGAACGGAAATATCAAAAGTTCCACCGCCTAGGTCATACACGGCCACCCGAGCGTGCTCACCAAGGCGGTCGAGGCCGTAGGCCAACGCCGCTGCGGTAGGTTCACTGAGGAGACGTTCGACAGTGAAACCGGCGGCTTCACCCGCTCGCTTTGTCGCCGATCGCTGGGCATCGTTGAAATACGCAGGCACCGTGATCACCGCTCGATCGACCACTTTGCCACAGGCTTTTTCGAGATCGGCCTTGAGTTTAGAAAGTATGAGCGCGGAGACCTCTTCCGGCAGAAGGGATTTGCCTCCCACCTGAACACGAAGACTCGCCTCCGAACTAGGAGAGCGCGCTCCCATGAGGCGCTTGACCGAGGTCACCACCTGTGAGGGCTCGGATTTCCTTTTTTCCAGAGCCGGCCAACCGACAACATGCTCATCGGAGTCCGCCGCAAACCAAACCGCCGAGGGAGTCAATCGATGACCACTCTCATCGGCGATCAAAACCGGAAAACCGCTTTCCATGACGCCCACTAGCGAGTGCGTCGTACCGAGATCAATTCCTGCAATCATGCAAAAAATCGTCTGCCAAGGCAGATGGAATCAGCGGCGACGAGGGCGAGGGGCGTGCCCGGACTCGCGGAAAGTGATGCGGCCCTTGGTCAGGTCGTAGGGGGAAATCTCCAACGTGACCTTGTCACCTGGAACAATGCGGATGAAATTTTTTCTCATCTTTCCCGATATGTGGGAAAGGATGACGTGATCGTTGGAAAGCTTCACCCGAAAAAGAGTTCCAGGAAGAACATCCACAACAATACCGTCAGTAGTAATACAATCGTCTTTAGCCATTCGAGTACGTGAATACAGGCGGAAGCAAAGGAACGCAATCTCTAAGCGTTGCTAACTCGATGAATCTGAAAGCGGATTTTGTTTTTGTGTTAGCGCCGGTCCAAAGCTGAAAAGCTCGATTTGGCGGAAAATAATCGCGACCCGCTTTTTTTGGGGTTGCTCGGAGGAGGCCTGAGCGTAGCGCAGTCCGTTTTCGAGACCCCTCCAAAAAAGCGAGCGACAATTGCGTTCCCCAAAGCCTGCTAAAAATCCAAATCCAGCCAGATCAGAGCCACAGAATCCGACCTGCCATCCCATGTATGAAAAAACCGACCCCAGGAACTTCGAACCCGCAGGCTCCAATACCGCGAGGCTTTTTGAATCAAACCATTCGCCAACCCTTAAAAGAGCACTTCCTTCCTTTACCATCCAAAATCAAAGCTCTGGGGCCTTAGGGAACCTCCCAATCTTATATAGACCAACATCCTCGGCGCCCCCCCCTCATGGCTAAGAGTTCAACTTTGAACCAATTCTATTTACCACTTTTGAACCAACGTCGCTAATCACAAAAATCGGCGTGGACATTGAATCCATTTGACTATGCGAGCATCAATGAGCATTTTTGAGCCATGTCAAATTCAGTTCTTTTTAGAGCTCGTGTTCCTGCAGATCGGTTAAAAAAAGCTGAAAAGGTTTTTGCCAAACTCGGCATGAAGACCAGCGATGCCTTCAACATTTTCTTGGCTCAAGTGGAGCTTCGGAAAGATATGCCCTTTTCTATTACTTCAAAGCCTGAGCCTCTATTGACGACTACACAACAGGGCAAAGCCTGGGAGGAAGCTCTTGGCGAGTATTGAGCCCAATGCGGGCGAAATATGGATCGTTGATTTTGGCACTACGGCAAAACAACGCCCTGTAGTTGTTTTGGCTTTTCCTCAACCTCAAGACGCCCGTGCTCTAGTTGTTGTTGCCCCGCTCACTTCCCAAATTCGTGGTTTGCGCGGTGAAGTGGACATTGGAAAACCCAAGTGGCTTACCAAACATTCCGCTGTGAACATTCAAGGTCTCGCCAGCATCGACTATAACAGCCTCGAAAGAAAACTTGGACGCCTGCCTCCCTCTCAATTTGAAGCAGTAAAGGATGCTCTACGGGATTTGCTGAATTTGTAGATCAAGTCCCCTCGCCACTCTCCTTTCGGCTACGGCCGCGACTTAAGACTTAAAAACTCGAGCCATATTGTTGACTTGCGCTAGCCCTGGCTAGCGTTTCCGAGATTGGTGCGGAAAATTCTGCCACGCTTGTTTTGAGAGTTAAAAAAGCCGATCGCAAGCAAGCTCGATGCTGCGCATCGTTTCACTTTGCAGCCATGTTCCAATTCATACCACATTGTCTCTTTGAAATTAGACTTTGAACCGCAAAAAAAGGGGGCATGACCTCCCGGCCGTGTGGAGACTGGCCAACTTGCTAAAACTCACAAGCGAGCTTGACTGGCTTGGGGAACAGCCCCCTGCCGCACGGAAAAGTGCAAAACCACGATGCGAGGGATAGATTGCTAGCACTGCTTAACTCGATTTGGTGTCGCAGTGGAAGGAGATGGAAGGTGGCGGAGGGCTGTGGTTTGTAAAAAATGGAAATTGAGTTGTAGGAATTCCAATCCACGAATATTGGTTTACAATCAAATGTGTATTAAATCGTTCCTCGCGATCTTCATGCTCGCCGTTTGCTCCCATGCGAAAGCCCTAATTCCGTTTGAGACTGAGACCATGATTAGAGGCTACTGCTATGCTGGAAGCCGCGAGGACGACAAGGCATTTTTCGGATATGCCTCTTCTAGCAATGCCCCAAAGAAAATCACCGAAGAGATTCCCGGCCCTGATGGTGAGATCGCACTCATCGCACTTCCTGCTGATGAGGTGCCGTTCGGGAAGCAGTATCATGGTTTTCGCCTGCTGCTCGTCAATCGCACGGCCAAAGAAGTGTCATTTGCAGCTAGCGACTCTCGACTCTACATCACTTGCGAGGCGCGAAATCAAGATGGTGAGTGGAAACCCATCGAATATCTTCCCTCTAGTTTCTGCGGCAACAGTCGTCACAGCGTCTATCTTCCAAACGGTTACTACTGGGAGTTTTCGGCTCCCGTTTACTCCGGCTCATTCAAGACTAAACTCCGCTACACTCACGGAGGCAATTCTTACTCGAATGAATTCGATGGCAGCATCAACCCCGCTCAATTCAAGGAGCTGGAAACTCGGAGATAGCTCCATTCGGATGATTTAAAAAATTGTTTCTGGAGGCAAGACAGTCCTAACCTCGCCGAGTTGGTTGTAGCGATTCGTTGGAGCAAACGAACAGCGGAATTTACTGAGAAGCACCGGAAACCTTGGATTCACTTGGCGCAGCGGTCGTCGAGCTATGAAAGTCCTGCATTGATCCTTCAGAAATTCATCACTGATAACTGCGTGGAAATTCTCAATGTCGCAGGTACTCGGGGAAGCAAGGAACCTGATGTTTGGAAGTTCGCCTACGAGACGCTTGAGACTGCATTTTTCTCCTAGCAAGCCCACCCATGCAGTGTTCAGGTTTCAGGTTTCCAGTTTCAGATTTTTTCTTCCTCCCCCCGTAGATGTCCAACCAGTGTTG
>RFZT01000124.1 GCA_009920585.1 bacterium | reverse complement strand
TGAAGAGGGTTGTCATTCGAAGCGATCTCGGGTTTTCTGACGCACTGATTTTTTTATGACATCTGCACAAATCCGCCAGTCGTTCCTCGATTTCTTCCACGAGAAGAGCCACACCCTCGTTCCTTCCTCGAGTTTGATGCCCGATTCTCCGAACCTTCTTTTTACAAACGCGGGCATGAACCAGTTCGTTCCCTTTTTTCTCGGGCAAAAAACACCCGACGTCACAAAGTGGGCTGGCGCAACACCAGCATCCGATCAACGCGCGGCGGACACGCAGAAATGCATTCGCGCCGGAGGCAAACACAACGACCTCGATGATGTCGGCCTCGACACTTACCACCACACCTTTTTTGAAATGCTCGGGAACTGGTCGTTCGGAGATTATTTCAAAAAGGAAGCGATCGAGTGGGCGTGGGAATTGGTTGTGGGACGTTGGAAATTTCCACCGGAGCGCCTCTACGCCACGATCTACAATCCTGCAGAGGGTGACCCCGCATCGCGTGACACCGAAGCCTGGGAAATCTGGGCGGAGAAATTTCGCTCCGTCGGACTCGATCCTGATAAACACATCGTCAACGGAAACAAAAAAGACAATTTTTGGATGATGGGCGATACGGGCCCCTGCGGTCCCTGCTCGGAACTTCACGTGGATCTAACCCCGAAAGGCGACACTGGCGGCGCGCTTGTCAACATGGGCTCAGCTGAGTGCATCGAGATTTGGAATCTTGTTTTCATCCAATTCAACGCGAATCCCGACGGATCTTTCAGTCCCCTTCCGGCTCGTCACGTGGACACAGGAATGGGCTTTGAGCGCGTGACGTCCATCATCCAAGGCACCAAAGGACTCACGGACTTTGCGAACGCCCGCATCTCGAACTACGAGACCGATATTTTCCGCCCGATCTTTGATGAGTTAGAAAAACTGACCGGCAAGACTTACGGCGCCACTCTCCCTGAGGTCGGCGTTCAACTCACCACATTGCCTGAGCAATTTGCTACAGACGTTGCCTTCCGCGTGATCGCGGACCACATTCGCACCCTGTCGTTCGCCGTGGCGGACGGAATCCAACCCGGTAACACCGATAGAAACTACGTTCTTCGCCGCATCCTTCGCCGTGCCGTCCGTTATGGTCGCACACTGGGGCTCACCGAGCCATTTTTCTTCCGTCTCGTTGATGTGCTAGCCCGGACGATGGGCGATGTATTTCCGGAGATCCGCACACGCCAAAAGCATGTCGAAGAGGTCTTGCGCCGCGAGGAAGAAGCCTTCAATCGTACTCTCGATAAAGGTATCGAGCTCTTCAATACAGAAGCTTCAACGCTCCCTACAGGCGCTCAAATATCAGGCGCGTTCGCATTCCGCCTCTATGACGAACAGGGCTTCCCTCTGGACTTAACGGAACTGATGGCCCGCGAACGCGGACTCACTGTAGATAATGCCGGTTTCGAGACGCTGATGGAAAGCCAACGTGCCCGCGCCCGCGCCGCTCAGAAAAAAACCGTCATCACGCTCTCGGAAATCGAGACCTCAACACCCACCCCATTTTCGGGATATGACCATCTCGTGACAACTGCCCATGTTTTAGAGGTTGTTTCAATCAAAGACAAAACGGCCGTCGTCTTAGATGCGACCACTTGCTATGCCGAAATGGGCGGTCAAGTTGGTGACACAGCGACGCTCACTGGCAGCGGCCAACTCTGGGCTGTTTCCAATACCCAAAAAATCGGTAACACATGGCTCCACATCCTCGATTCCGCTGATGCACCAGCGATCGGCAGTGAGGTAAAAATCAGCGTTGATAAACCTCGTCGCGACGCGATCCAGCGTCACCACACAGTCACCCACCTTCTCCACTGGGCTCTGCATGAGGTCGTTTCTCCCGATGCCACGCAAAAAGGTTCCTCCGTGGCTCCGGACAAACTGACATTTGATTTTAACAGCGGAGCACTCACCCCCGAGCAAGTCGGTAAAATCGAACGCTTGGTAAATGAACGCATTCTCGAAAATGCCAAAGTCACATGGACAGAAGTCCCCTATGCCGACGTTCGCGGACGCTCAGACATCATGCAGTTTTTCGGTGATAAATATGGTGAGACCGTCCGCGTTGTCCAAATCGGAGGCACTGGAAACCTAGACGGATACTCGATGGAGCTATGCGCTGGCACCCATTGCAGCGCAACCGGCGAGATCGGTCTTTTTCGGATTCTCGGCGAGTCCGCCATCGCCGCAGGCGTTCGTCGTATCGAAGCTGTCGCTGGGTTGGAGGCTGCTACTCTGGCCGTTCAAGATTCGCATCGCCTGCAAAATATCGCCTCGCAAATCAACTGTCCCGCCGCTGAGATCGAGAGAAAGATTGAATCGATCCTAGCTCAGCAAAAGGAATTGGAAAAAGCGCTCAAAGCCTCTCGAGCCCGCGATGCCGCAGCTCGCGCTCGCGATTTGATCGAGCACACTCAAAACATCTCCGGAACTCCCCTCCTCTGCAAAGATCTGGGCTCCGCAGATGGTGACGAACTCCAAGCCATCGCTGATGCCCTTAAAGGCACGTTTGAGGGTGTGCTCGTGCTCGCAGGTTCAGCCAATTCCGCAGTCTCTCTCGTGGCCTCGGTGTCTCCGCAATACACATCCAAGATCCAAGCGGGAAAAATCATACAGACCATCGCTCCGATCGTTGGAGGCAAAGGAGGCGGGAGGCCAGACTCAGCCCGTGGCGGAGGCAAAGATACCTCCAAAATCGCTGAAGCCTTGGAGAAAGCGAAATCCCTCTTGGTTTGATTAACTGAAGGTCGTGTCAACCGCCCGAGAATGCACGGGCGGGGATTGCGACTCAGGCCTTCATACGCTCAATTTGAGCGCCTAGACCATTCAGTTTTTCATCGATGGACTCGTAGCCGCGATCAATGTGGTAAACCCGATTCACTTCGGTGACACCATCAGCCTGAAGTCCGGCAAGAACGAGTGCCGCAGAAGCCCTCAGGTCGCTCGCCATCACCGGTGCGCCACTGAGTTGCGGAACTCCCTTGATCACCAAGGTCGCCCCCTGAAGATCGATATCGGCACCCATGCGCTTGAGTTCGGCGACGTGCATGAATCGATGAGGGAAGACGTTTTCTGTAACGACACTGATTCCCTCTGTCGTTGCAAGCAGGGCACACATCTGAGCCTGCATGTCGGTCGGAAAGGCCGGATAAGGCAATGTATCAAGCTTGAGTGGGCGGCGCTTGACTCCAGGGCGGATCGAAATCTCGTTTCCGTTGGCTTCAATCAAAAATCCCGCATCAACGAGGGGATCGATCACCGCTTTCAAATGGAGTGGGTTCACTCGAAGCAGTCGGACGTGATCACCGGCAATCGCCGCAGCAGCCAAAAATGTACCCGCCTCGATGCGGTCAGGGATGACTTCATGCTCCGCGCCGTGGAGTTCCTTGACGCCCTCGATGATAATTTTTCTCGTGCCGGCACCTTCGATTTTCGCCCCCATAGCGATCAGGAAATTGGCGAGATCGACGACTTCAGGTTCTTCAGCAGCCCCATCAATAATCGTGACACCGTCCGCCAGCACGGCAGCCATCATGACATTGTCCGTTCCAAGAACGGTCGAACCGAATTTACTGCGAAGAGAAATCGTCGCACCGCGGAGCTTCGGCGCCAAAACCTTCACGTCCCCGCCCGTGACACGAACAGCCGCGCCTAAGGCCTCAAATCCCCGAAGGTGCAAATCAATCGGTCGATCCCCGATCACGCATCCACCCGGAAGAGAAACCGTCGCCTCACCTTGCCTGCCAAGCAATGGTCCAAGAACGCAGACCGAGGCCCGCATCTTGCGAACAATATCATAAGGAGCCTGGCTGAGAATTTTTTCGGCTCGGATTTTTACGACCCCGCTGGCCCGCTCGACTTCGCACCCAAGCTCACTCAGAATTGTGAGCATGTAGTGGATATCGCTGAGATCGGGCACACGCGAAATCGTGCAAGGCTCGCTCGTCAATAATGTGGCGGCGAGAATGGGAAGAGCGGAATTTTTGGAACCGCTTATTTTGACGGAGCCGCTTAAGCGATGCCCCCCGTGAACCACAATTTTATCCATGACGTGAGAAAACGAATCTTTCGACGTCTTGATAGTCGCGATGCACGACGATGTCCCGAAAATTATGCACTTTCAGAATCTCAACCACACGCGCGGCTTGATCGTGCCCAATCTCCATGGCGAGCAAACCGCCCGGAGACATCTTCAGCGACGAGGCCTCTACGAGCCTCTCAACAATCCTCAAACCATCCGCTCCCCCGTCCAATGCAAGCACGGGATCGTTTAGAACCTCTCGCGAAAGTGTCGCAATATCGACTGTCGGAATATAGGGAGGATTCGAAACAATGATGTCGAAAATCCCCTCCACGGCATCAAGCAAGGCCGATTCTTTTCGAGTGACTTTATCAGCGATGCCATGACGCATGGCATTATCGCTTGCGAGAGAAAGCGCCTCCGGAGAAATATCGCAAAGCGTCACGGCGACATCGGGGAGAGAAAGGGCCAAGCTCAATCCGATCACCCCGCTACCCGTCGCGACATCGAGGATAGACGCAGCAGCGCCGGATTCCTTCAAGACCAACTCAACCAGAAGTTCCGTCTCTGGACGCGGAATCAAAGCCCGTGCATCGCAACTGAAAACACGTCCACAAAATTCAACCTCGCCAAGAATGTGCTGCAACGGAATTCCGTCCGCGCGACGCTTGACTAACTCGCGCAAGGGAGCTCTCTGACCTTCGCTAAGCGGACGCTCAAACTGAAGGTAAAGATCAATCCGTCGACGCATACCCAGCACATGCGCCAGCAAATGCTCGGCATTCAATCGGGCACTTTCCACCCCGTGTTTATCCAAATACGAGGTGGCGGCATTTAAAACTTCTAGCGTTGTCATCAAAGCGGCTTGCAGGATTATTCAGATGCCCGAATTGTCCAGAGATTTAGTCCAAGATCTGCAATTTTGAGAGACCGAGAAAAAATGTGTTTTTTTTCTTGCAACATATTGTATCCCCCCTAACCTCCTCCACTCCCGCAAGGTGATGGGGGACTTCGCCAGCCGCAGACCGCCGCTCGTTCTCCCGCCATATGCCGCGAATCATAAAATCAGGTTTATAAATGCCCACAATTAATCAACTCGTCCGCAAAGGACGCTTAAAAATCAAGGTCAAGTCGAAATCACCAGCTTTGGTGAACTGCCCACAGCGCCGTGGCGTTTGCGTGCAAGTTATGACCCGCACACCGAAGAAGCCAAACTCCGCTCTCCGCAAGGTGGCAAAGGTTCGTCTTACGAATGGCCAAGAAGTCATCGCCTACATTCCTGGCGAAGGGCACAATCTGCAAGAGCACTCGATCGTTCTAGTTCGCGGTGGCAAAGTGAAAGATCTTCCTGGCGTCCGATATCACATCGTTCGTGGCACACTCGACAGCCTTGGGGTTGACGGTCGCCGTCGCAGCCGCTCGAAATACGGTGCAAAACGTCCGAAGCCCGGCCAAGTAGACACCAAGGGTGCAAAAGGTAAGAAAAAATAGCACACCGATCCATTTCAAATCCAGCAATCCGTAATCAGAATATAATATGTCCCGTCGTCGCCGAGTAATCCACAAAGAGGTCAAAAAAGACGCCCGCTATGCGAGCCCGATCGTTGCACGCTTAATTAGCGCTGTGATGCTCGCAGGCAAAAAATCCATCGCCGAGCGCATCGTTTACACCGCAATCGATAAGAGCCGCGAAGGCAGCGACACGGTTGATCCTCTCGAGACCCTCAACAAAGCCATCGAGAACGTGAAACCACGCCTCGAAGTCAAATCCCGCCGCGTTGGTGGATCCACCTATCAAGTTCCGATGGAAGTTCCAGCCGACCGCCAAGTGGCTCTCGCCATGCGTTGGCTCGTCACCTTTGCCAACAACCGCAAAGGCGTCCCAATGGAAAACGCCCTTGCTTACGAACTCAAAGACGCCGCAGCCGGTCAAGGCAACGCGATCAAGAAGCGTGACGACATGCACAAAATGGCTCAGGCCAACCGTGCGTTCGCTCACTTCCGCTGGTAGAAAAATGTACCGGAGGGCGGTTAATTCAGAAATGAAATAACCGCCCTCTTTTTTTTCACCAAAAGAGGGATCTCCAGAGAACACCTACCTGATTCTCCATTGACCCCGAGGACACAAAAACCTAATTTTTCCATCTCTTTCTACTAAAAATAAAACTATGGCAGCCACGACCGAGTCCGTTACTAACCTGAATTCACCAAACCGAGCCTTCCCGCTCGAGCGCACACGCAACATCGGCATCGCCGCACATATCGATGCCGGTAAAACGACCCTCACCGAGCGCATTCTTTTCTACACCGGAATGATTCACAAAATCGGTGAAGTGCATGAAGGTACGACGGTCACCGATTGGATGGAGCAAGAACGCGAGCGCGGCATCACGATCACTTCGGCTGCCACGACCTGCTCCTGGATGCAGCGCCCAGAAGAGGGTATTTACAAGGCCTATTCCGGCATCAAAATGCGCGTCAACATCATTGACACCCCCGGCCACGTGGATTTCACGGCTGAGGTCGAGCGCTCCCTTCGTGTGTTGGACGGCGCCATCGCCGTATTCTGCGGAGTAGCCGGCGTGCAACCACAGTCCGAGACCGTCTGGCGCCAAGCCACCAAATACGGCGTGCCACGCATCGCCTTTGTTAACAAAATGGACCGTACCGGCGCTGACTTCGACAACGCCCTAGAAAGCATGCGCACCAAACTCGGCGCCAACGCATGGCCGATCCTTTTCCCACTTGGTCGCGAGGATTACCTCAAGGGACAAATCGACGTCATCAACCAAAAAGCGATCATCTATATCGATGACAACTCGATGGGTTCCACCTACGAAGTTCACGAAATTCCAGACGATCTCAAGGACAAAGCCAAGGCCGCCTACGATGACCTCGTCGCTCAAATGTGCGACCTCGATGAAGAAATCGGCATGCTCTATCTCGAGGAAAAACCCATTTCCATCGAAGCCCT
>RFZT01000123.1 GCA_009920585.1 bacterium | reverse complement strand
AACTGAGATCAATTTCGCTTGGTGTGGTTCACCAGCGGGACAGCGAACATAGCGGGACTCTTTTTTTCGTCAACTGCTTTTTAATTTATTTTTAAATTATACCTCCACTCAGCTGACTTAAAAATCTTCACCACACCCGCAGATAGCCATTCCATCAGCTCCTCCGAGCTTTGATGTTTTCTCCCAAACACGTCACCCGATGACATGTTTTTTTACTCCCACCACCCTTTCCTCTCCCGTTTTTTGTTTTTTACCGGGTGGGTTTCCCTCCGCTTTTCGCGAGGTTCTCTTCATGTTTTCACCATCGCGAGAGCAAAGTTTTCCTCGCACTTGTCCCGCTTCAGCCAGCGTGCATGGGCTTGCCCGGGCGAATCCCTAGCGTGAATGAAACTGCATACATTTGTTTTTTTAAAAACAAAAAGCCCATGGAGACCTCGCTAATTACTGTGGTGTCGAAAGTGATTTCTTTAACGCCACACTTCCGTGAAAGCCCGCAAACAAAGGCCTTGGGAAGGAAGGATACTGGGGAAAGAAAATCGCGCACGTTGGAGTAACGCTCGCAGGATTACCGACGATTAGGATTTTTTATCGTAAACGGATTTGTCGTCAAAAAGCTTGGATTCTTTGATTTCAAGGGGCAGAGCGTTGCGATCGAGTTCCTGAAAAAAACAGCTTTCGTATCCGGTATGGCAGGCTCCGGTTGTTTGTTCGACCTCGAAAAGAAGGACATCCCTATCGCAATCGACAAACCAGCGAATGACGCGCTGAGTGTGTCCGCTTGTCTCTCCCTTGAGCCAGAGTTTCTGCCGAGAGCGGCTCCAGAAGGTCATGAGACCGGTTTTGAGCGTATTGGCCAATGACTCAGAGTTCATCCATGCAAACATCAAAACCCTGCCAGAAGGCCTTTCTTTGCCTGAAGCTTCTTGAACGATGACGGGGATGAGCCCATCGCTGGTGAATTTGAAGTCGAATTCCACGGGATTGCTAAATTAAGGCCTATGGAGATAACCTGAGCTCGCGAAGGATACAACAGAAATGCCCATAATCCCATTTGAATCCACCCAGCCTCCCGTCGTATACGGCAGCGCGCCGGCCCGTACGATTTCCATGCTATTAGCGGATTTGGAGTCTTTAATTCCTAAAGAGTTTCTGCTTCGTAAATCCACCCCGGACGAGAGCGTGAATCTTTCCGCTGGCCACGTTCTGGGCCATATCGTTCCGATGCTGTGTTTGCGGGAACTTGCGATTTTGGTTCCAGACTTCGTGGAACCAAACCCCGACATGATTCGCCTACCGGTATCCCGTGTTGCCCTTGGGTACACTCTCCGCGAGCAACTCGTCACAGCCACTACCCCCAAAGAGGAAACGCTCGAGACGCGACTGGCCTCACCGGTGGCGAGCCTAAATCTTTTTTTTGCAAAACCACCCGAAGCTGAGGAAATCGATATCCTCATCGAGCCTGAAGTCATCGAGGAGAATCCCCTGCCTGAACGCACTGCAGAAGCCCCCCCAGATGAGATCTCCGCTCGAAAGCTCTCTGATCTTATCAGCAAGCTGCCAACCTTTCATCGCAAAACCGAGGAACCGATCTCGAATGCGATCATTACGATCAAACCGGATTTTCCCGCTCTGGATACTTTTGGCGACGAACTCCTGCCCGAGCAAGACGCCCTGCAATCGCTTTTTATGACCGATGAGAAATTAAGCACCAAGCGGGTCGTTGAGCTTTGCGGCGACCTACCTGGTATCAAGTCTTGCCTGTTGGCAAGCGACGATGCATTTATCGCCTCTCAAAACGTGCCCGATGGATTGGATATAGCGTCGCTTAGCTCCAAAGCCACCGCGATGGCCAGAGCCATGCACGAAGCATCAGCGGATATGGGCATCGGTGAGATTCCCGCGCTCACTCTGCATACGGAAAAAGGCCCGATCAGTATTTTCCAAAACGAGAATCACACGATGCTCGTCTTCCACGCGGATCGCGGATTCATACCGGGCGTCCGTGAAAAGGTGGCCCTCGCGCTGGGAGAGGTCACTCGATCACGCTTATGCCTCCCTCCACCGAAAAATGAAACCTGAAAACCCATTGCGGGGATGCCTGCGATGATTTAGAAAACGAGAACTTATGATGGAACTTGTGCAAAAGGGCGGCCCGCTGATGTGGCTTATTCTGGGATGTAGTGTCACGGCGCTTGGCGTGTTCTGTGAACGCCTGCTTTTTTTTCACCGTGCGTCGATTCAAACCGGAGATTTTCTACGTGGGTTGGCCAATTTGCTGAGAAAAAAAAACTTCGCCGAAGCGATTCGGGAATGCGCCGCCTCGCCGGGTCCGGTTCCGCGCGTCCTGCTTGCGATGTTAGTACGACATAATTCACCACGATCCGAGTTGCGCGACATCGCACAGGAGGCCGGTCAGCTCGAGGTGCCCCGCTTGGAACGCAATCTAGCCCTTCTAGCAACGATCGCTTATGCGACTCCGCTGGTTGGCCTGCTTGGCACAATTCTCGGCCTTTTAACCGCCTTTCAACAGATCACCACGCATGGGGGGTATGCGACCGCCGCCGAGATCGCGGGTGGCGTTTACGAGAGCCTTCTCACCTCGGCGGCAGCGCTCACGATCGCTATTCCAGCCTTCGTCGCTCATAGTTATCTGGTCGCTAGATCGAATGATGTCCTTCACGACATCGAGCGTGCCTCGATTGAGGTTCTGGACGTCCTCCACGAACCTTCCGGATCGAATACTGCCGCGTGAAAATCCAGCGCACACCTGGCCTTCATCCAGCCCTGATGTTTATAGCGCCGTCCTTGAACGTCGTGCTTTTGCTGGTTTTTTACATCATCCTCAGCACGTCCTTCTTGTTGCAACCAGGCGTGATGGTTGATGTCCCTCAATCCCCATTCCTTCTTGCCCCGCAAAGAAATCCTCTCATCATCAGCATCGCCGCAGCGCCTTTATCCTCGATTTATTTTGAAAATGACGCCGTCACTTTTGATGAATTGCGCACCAAGCTTAAGGAGTATGGCGGGCGAAACCACACCGTGATCATCAAAACAGATCGCAGATCCGCAGTGGAACAACTGACGCAAGTGATGACAGTTTCACTGTCCCTTGGATACCCTACCGTTATCGCCACCTCGGAAGAGCAGTGAAAAACACACCTCTCATTTTTGACTGGCCTGTACGACATCGCATTCACCTGCTTCTTCCGGCCATGCTGGTGTTCGCCGCCCTCGCGCATGGTTCCATTTTTTTCCTATTCACCATCGCGTATCCCAAAGGCAAACCGGATACATTAAAGCCCGCTCAGTTATTTTTTTTACCAGAAGGTTCTCCGCAAAAACGCCAAGTCGAGGGACTACTTCTTTCCTCGGACCCCTCACTTTTTGCCCCTGGCCGGGGAATGCCGCGGGAGGAAAGTTTCTTTTCGACGACTTACACACCGCAATTTTCTTCGGAAAACATAGCCCTTCTCCCCCTCACCCGCAAAGCGGAGGCGCTCCCTTCCGCGCATATCCCAAGTTTGAGACGTGAGGTAAAACTTCCCGCTCCATCTTCACAGAAGCCGGAAGCAGTTACTCGCCCTGCCAGACTTCAATCAGGGATGGCGTTAGCTGACCGATTGCCCGCCCTCTCGAGCACTCCGCTAGTTTCTCTAAGCGCTTCAGCCCCACTCGAGGCAGCGACTTTTCTCATTGGCGTGGATTCGGATGGCCACGTTGATTTCTTGGTGCTTGAGAAATCCTCAGGCGATCCCACTATTGATGGCGACCTCATGAGGTTACTGCGTGGCCTTCGTTTTGCCAAAGCAGAAAAAAGTGGAATCGTTTGGGATTTTCTAGAATTTCACTGGGGCTCGGGACCTAACCCTCAGATGAAGCCATGATTCCTATTCCCATTCCGTGGCTTGTCTTTGCTGCCCTCATCGTTTTCCTTGCGGGCATTTTTTTCGTTTGGATTTGTTATGAGATCGCTCGGAAGCGTCACGCAGCAAACGATCGAAAAGATCTCATCCAATGCCACCTCTGTACCCGCAAATTCACCGCCGAGAAGTTAGTGTCACTGCCACTCTGTCCTAATTGCGGCAGCCCCAACGAGCACATCCCGCCGCGCTTTTTTTAGTAGATTAGGGAGCTCCAAAGGGAGTGACACCATCTCTTCAAGATAACCACCGACGGCTAACTTTTTGCAGTACCGGTTGCTTGAGACTGCAGCCATGGGCGACCAGTAAGCGAGAGGACCGCTTGAGCGTCATCCCGAAATCGTTTCAGGCCAAGGCTCAGACCTTTTCTAAGATTTTCTATCGACTCAACGACCCCATCGGCGAGGCCTTCCGTGTCTTGGAGAACATCCCAGAGTAGTTGTTCGAATGGATTGAGCTAATTTTAAAGTGTCCTGTTGTTTTATATAGATGACATCAGTTTTTGTCCCGCTCCGAGATAATCGCGAGAAATCAGGTGCATTCGATTTCTCAATAATTGCGGGGAATTGGGTCGGGGCACGCTGGGAATGTAAAAGATATCCGTTACCTCAGCCTGATGCAGTGCAAGCCTTCGAGACGTAGGCGAGAAGGCTGGAACGGAGCGTTGGGGCGGAGGGCAGCTTTGCACGATGCAAGTTTATCAGTTTTCGTTGGAGCCCGATGAGCGGTCGTGTCCAGGTAGTGATTGCGCCCAGTGCAATGCATGCGCTCGCCTGCACTAGCACGAGAGCCTCATCCGTTGGCGCGGGGTTGAGTGAACGCTATCCGATTTATACCATTGTCTCTTTGAAATTAGACTTTGCAGCGCAAAAGAACGTTGCGCTCGACAGGTGAAATCCTGATCCGTTTGGCCCGCGACTTCGAGTTGACCCTGCACATTGATGGCAACGCCGTTCACAGCCTGCGCGAACTCAACATAGCCCTCTCAAATTGGAGAGCCACCACCTACCACCTGCGCGTCCACAAAGCGCTGCGACCAGTCCACGCCGCGTGCGCTAAAATCCCAAAACTCTGACCACCAAGCGGGCTGAGCCCGAGGCCCTCGCTGGCCATATTGCTACCGATCTCCCCGCTTAACTTGAAAGAACCCTCTCCCAGATCGCACAAAATCAACCCCTATTCTCGCTGATTATCTTGAAAAAATCCCCCGTGATTATCGTGACGCGCAACACAATTATCAATAATTGGAGCCCAAATATGACCCTATACACGCTATTACTAATTGCTTAATATTTTTAACGGAGAGCGATCTGAAAAAGGTAAAAATCAGTTTTTGCGATTCATTGCTGCCGTGAACCAATCGACTTGCGGGGCGGATTTTTGCTGTGGGCGGGCGGATGAGAAGCTTTTTCCACCACCGCTACCGCCGCTCTCGCGTCCGCGCGGGGCGGCGCCGATTTCGGGATTGGTTTTCAGCGATAGGCTAATGCGCTTACGATCAAGGTCGAGCTCGAGAACGGTCGCCATCACTTTTTGACCGACTTTCACGACGTCGGAGGGAGCTTTGACAAACTGATCACTGAGTTGGCTGATATGGGCGAGTCCATCTTGGTGAACGCCCACATCAATGAAGGCGCCGAAGGCCGCTACGTTCGTGACGATGCCGGGCAACTTCATGCCTGGCTTGAGGTCTTGGATTTTCACGGCCTCATCGGAAAAAGCAAAGGCCTCAAATTGCTTGCGCGGATCGCGACCGGGCTTGGCTATTTCGTTGACGATGTCCTGAAGCGTGGGAAGCCCCACATCAGGCGTGACGTATTTCTCGAGTTTGATCGAGGCGCGGCGGGCGGGATTTTGCAAAAGTTCGGGCACGGAACAACCGAGATCCTGAGCCATACGGTCTACGATAGGGTAGCGTTCTGGATGGACCGCACTGGCGTCGAGAGGATGCAGACCGTTGCGGATACGGAGAAAGCCGGCGGCCTGCTCAAAAGCCTTTGGGCCGAGTCCGGCGACCTTGAGCAATTCTTCGCGGGATTTGAAGGGGCCATTCTGGTTGCGGTGCTGAACGATATTGAGCGCCGTGCGGGAATTCAGACCCGAAACATACGCGAGTAAGTTTGTGCTGGCGGTGTTCAACTCCACCCCAACGTGGTTCACGCAGGAAACGACGGTGTCATCGAGTGAGCGCTTGAGTGCGGCTTGATCTACGTCGTGTTGGTATTGGCCAACGCCGATGGATTTGGGGTCGATTTTGACCAACTCAGCGAGAGGATCCATGAGGCGACGACCGATAGAAATCGAGCCTCGGACCGTGAGATCGAGATCAGGAAATTCCTCGCGAGCGACATCCGAAGCGGAGTAAATCGAAGCTCCCGCCTCATTCACCACAACGATCATCACAGAAGGGGGCAGGCCCAATGCGCGCACGAAGGTCTCGGTTTCGCGCGAAGCGGTGCCATTGCCGATGGCTATGGCCTCGATCTTGCAACGGTTCACGACCGACTTGATGACCTCGGCTGCCTCCGCGCGTTCGCGTGGGCTTTTTTCGGGATACACGACTTCGTGCATGAGGAGTTTGCCTTGGGCGTCCAGCGCGACCAATTTGCATCCGGTACGAAATCCAGGGTCGAGAGCGAGCACGCTCTTCTGTCCGAGCGGGGAGGACAAAAGCAACTCGCGGAGGTTGTCTGCAAAGACCCGGATCGCTTCCTCGTCGGCTTTCTTTTTGTAAAACAGACGGGCTTCGCCCTCCATGGCAAATCCGAGAAGGCGCTTAAAACAATCGTGCGCGGCAAGGCGAACCTGTGCTGCGGCGGGATACGAACCCTTCACGCCCTCCGTCTCCCCTCGACGGATCGCTAGAAAGCGATGCGATGGGCAAGCCGCTACAGGCTCGCTCCAGTCGAAGTAGTCCTTGAATTTTGCGGCCTCGGCTTCCTTTTCAAAGACAACCTTGGATTTGAGCACCCCCTTATTGAGATACAGCGAACGGAGGGCGGCCCGGGCTTCAGCAGAATCGTTGATGCTCTCGGCGATGATGTCCCTCGCTCCAGCGAGCGCAACAGCGACGTCCGGCACCTCTTTTTCGGCAGACACAAATGCGGCGGCTTCCTTCTCGGGATCGGTGTTG